>CANQGB010000001.1 GCA_947600335.1 uncultured Bacilli bacterium
GGGGGTATAATATTAAATAAGAGTTATGCCTTATATGAAACAAAAAAGGATTACAATGTAATCAAAGGAGAGGTACCTGATTTTGGGTACGATGTCAAGTTAGCCATCATGGTGGATGGCGTTAAGCAAACGGACATGCCAACCAGCCCAGTAGGAAGCAATGGCAAATATTATGATGTCAAAGTAAGTTGTACAAGTAGTAAGACCACAGGCTTATGGGATTACAATGCCTGGAGGTTGAACTTAGATTACATCGAATCAAATAGTAAATGTACCTTAACATTTACCTCAAGTATGAGTAAAGAACAATATGATGAATATATCAAATCAGGAGTAGCCTTAAGAAGAAATACGTATAGAGGAAAAGATATAACATCCTTATGGAAAAGCGGCGATTTATATAAACAAATAGAAGATGGAACATTCGCGGATATCTATGTTGGTGATTATATAATTAGCAGTTCTAAAAACTATTTAAATCAAGATATTAAGTGGTTAATAGCGGATTTAGATAATTATTATTTAACAGGAAATTCATTGTTAGATAAACATCATGCGACAATAATTCCAGCAAACGAAATGTTTGTTGCAAAAATGAATGATACTAATACGACTTCTGGAGGTTATAAAGGAAGTGGAATAATAAAAATATTGGATGAAAAAGTATTATCTGATTATCTAATTCCTGATTTTGGCTCACATATAATAAGTTATAGTACAAAATTAACAAATATAGTTACTGATGGTAAATCATCTGATTCTGAATGGGTATCTCGTAAATTAGATTTAATGAGTGAAGTCAATGTGTACGGAGCGACAGTATTTAGTTCTAGTGGATATGATGTAGGTATAGATGATCGCCAATATGCCATATTTCAGTTAAAGCCAGAATTTATTAGTACCACTGGAGGGAATGGAAGATATAGTTATTGGTTAAAAGCAGTTACTAATTCTAGTAGTTTTGCAGTTGTAGACAGTACCGGTGATGCGAATGGCTATATTGCTTCCGGAGAACTTGTTGTTCGTCCCAGATTTTTAATAGGTTAATAATTAATATGAGCAACAAAAAAGGATTGTAGACTAAATTAAATAGGTGACAATCCTTTTATATTTTGGCTTCATATTTCTGTAGTTAATTCTATTAATTAGCAAAGATTATTTATTTTATAAAAAAGAAATTCTACTTTTGAAAATAGGGATAAAATAAATCATTGACACTCAAAATGTAAAATGCTATGATAATACCAATTTAAATGCGGGGGATTATTATGTTTAAAACAGTAGAAGAGGCTCAAGATTTATTCGTTAGATATTTTCAAATTGCCTCAAGTATTGCTCATCTATATAAAAAAATTATTCGTGATGATTCTCATACTAAAGAATATATAGCTAATATTAAAATGGCAAAAAAGTATGAAAATCAATTGATTCAACAAATATATAATGAAATAAATTTTAATGATATTATTGATTATATAGGAGTTCCTAATCAAAATTCTTTTGTCGATGAAACAATGGATATTAAAGCTCGTTTATATTATCGCTTATGTGATTTAGTTCATTCTGAGCCTATTCAAGAAATAGCAGTTAAGGATGAAATGCTTTCTTCCAAACTATACAGTATAAATGATTATTTATTTTCGCAAAATGTCATGTCTATTTATGTTTATAAGGTAGAAAACGAAGATTGTCCAACTTATTTTAAAAATACAATTTATAATTATATTTACCATTATCCTTATTTAGAAGATATGTTCTTAGAAAATGGTAAAGTCAAACCTTCTTTGGCTTCTAAAAAAGATATTTTATATTATTCTTTGAAATATAATATTCCTTACAATACAATTTATGACAACGTGGAAATTCAAGGTAAAAGTAACATAATCGAATATATTAAATATATTTATGAAACCTCAAATAATGATAATGATTATTACTATAATGCTTCTAAGTATATTGATTTAGAAGGCTTATTATTAATGCTTAGTCCACATACATTAAATGAAGTATATGACCAAGTAATGAGTGATTATTTACTTAATTCTGATAATCCATCTTTTAATAATCAATTATCTAAATGTTTTCAAAATATTGTAAATTACATTAATACAACTTATCGGGGCTTTTTACCAGCTAGAACTTTAACTAAACAAATTGAGTTTCAAAAATAACTACCTTAACAAACACAGATACTTTTGCTATAATTATTTACGGAAAGGCAGGTTATTTATATGAATTTACCTAACTTAAAAGAAGCTCGTAAAAGAACAAATGAGCCTGTTCAAGAGTTGCAAATTAATTATGATTTACCTAAAAAATTTGTTGGCCAAAAATATTTTCTTAGAACTTATGGTTGTCAAATGAATTTGCATGATTCAGAAGAAATAAAAAAATATCTCGAACTTTTAGGCTTTACGGAATGTGATACGTTAGAAGAGAGTGACTTAGTGGTTTTAAATACCTGTGCTATTCGCGAAAATGCTCAAGATAAAGTTTTTGGTTATCTCGGAAGATGTAAACATTTAAAACGCGAAAAGCCTAGTTTAAAAATTGCTATCGGTGGCTGCATGAGTCAAGAAGAAAGTGTTATCGAAGAAATAAAGAAGAATCATCCTTACATTGATATTGTCTTTGGTACGCATAACATTAGTGATTTGCCAAAACTTTTACTCGAAAGTGTGGAAAAGAAACAAGATATCGAAGTTTATAGTATCGAGGGTAATATTTACGAAAATGTCCAATACAATCGGGATTCTAATATCACAGCTTGGGTAAACATCATGTATGGTTGTGATAAATTTTGTACCTATTGTATTGTTCCTTATACGCGAGGTAAACAACGGAGTCGGAAATTAGAAAATATTATCGAAGAAGTCCAAGATTTAAAGAATCAAGGTTATCAAGAAGTAACTTTACTAGGGCAAAATGTTAATGCCTATGGTAAAGATTTACAAGATGGCCCTGATTTTAAAACTTTACTGGCTGAAGTGGCTAAGACTAATATTCCGCGAATTCGTTTTGTGACTAGTCATCCTTGGGATTTTACCGATGAAGTAATCGATGTCATTGCTAAATACGATAACATTATGCCTTATATTCATTTACCTTTGCAAAGTGGTAGTAACAATATCTTAAGACTAATGGGTCGAAGATATACCAAAGAAGAATATATTAAACTTTTTAATACCATCAAAAATAAAATTCCTAATGTCAGTATCACTACCGATATTATTGTCGGGTTCCCTAACGAAACCGAAGAAGATTTTTTAGAAACTTTAGATGTTGTCAATACTTGTAAATTTGATTCCGCATATACTTTTATATATAGTCCGCGCATTGGAACTCCAGCTAGTCTTATTCAAGATAATGTCAGTTTAGAAGAAAAAAATGCTCGTTTAGCTCGTTTAAATAAATTAGTCAATAATTACTCTTTAAGTCATAATCAAGAATATTTAGGCAAAATTGTGGCAGTCCTAATATTAGGAGTCAATGAAAAAGATGAAAACAAATTATATGGTTACACCGATACCATGAAACTAGTCAATATCATGTCAAATAATCTTGATTTGATTGGAAAAATTGTTAAAATAAAGATAACAGATGCTAAAAGTTTCAGCTTAGATGGTCAAGTAGTAAGTGAGGAGGCTTGCATTTATGAATAAAAATAGTAAAGAAAAAATTAATGTCGAACAAGTTAATGAAGTTATAAGTTTATCCCGCAAAATATTACATGTATTTTATATTGCCATGTTAATTGCCATAGTATTTATTGTTTCGATAATTATTAAAGATTGGGGTATCTTAACTTTTATTTTTCAATTTTTAAAAGTTTTATCACCATTATTTATTGGTTTTGTCATTGCTTGGTTATTTAATCCCTTAGTCAAAAAATTAGAAAATCAAGGAATACCCAAAATCGCCGGGGCTATCTTAATTTATTTAGTATTTATTTTTGTCTTAATTATTTTGCTTCGGGTTTTA
The DNA here is from genome assembly GCA_947600335.1 of uncultured Bacilli bacterium. Taxonomy (GTDB): domain Bacteria; phylum Bacillota_I; class Bacilli_A; order RF39; family UBA660; genus MGBC108787. The sequence goes on from CANQGB010000001.1 coordinate 3,982, forward strand.
ATTCCCACCATATTTGTTCAAGTTAATGAATTAATTAGTAATTTACCAAGTATCTTTAATGATATCAAAATTTATCTAAGTAGTTTATTTGATAAAATAGGTAATGTTAATGGGTTAGAAATAAACAATATTGAAACTAATGTCATGACTACGCTCGAAAATGGCTTAGCTAAATTTACTACTTCTTTCCCAACAACTTTATTAAATATTTTAGGTAGTTTCTTCTCTAGCTTAGTTACTATTGTCATGGGTTTATTTATTGGTTTATATATGTTATTTGATTTTGATAAAATTTCCACCCATTTTTTAAATTTAATTCCGAAAAAAAATCAATTTGAAATTAAAGTATTATTAGATAATATTGGGGGCGAAGTCAGAAAAACTGTCAACAGCACTTTATTAGTTGCTTCCATGGTCTTTGTCTGTGATTCTATTGGTTTTGCTATCGTTGGTTTACAAGCACCATTGTTATTTGGCTTATTCTGTGGCCTAACTGATTTAATCCCTTATGTTGGCCCTTATATTGGTGGAGCATTAGCCGTAATTATTGGCTTTAGTCAAAATTCCTTTATTGGCATCATGACTTTACTTATCTGTGTAGTCGTTCAATGTATTGAAAACTTTATTCTTCAACCAATAGTTATGAGTAAAACCATGAAATTACATCCTGTAACTATTTTAGTAGGCTTATTAATCTTTAATAATTTCTTTGGTATAATCGGAATGATTTTTGCTACTCCTTGTATTGCTTTACTAAAAGTTATTTGGCAATTCATTCAAAATAAATATGAGTTATTTAAAGCTTAAAACTACAAATAATTTTGCAAAATATTTTGTAGCTTTTTTAATGTTTTAAAAATGTAAATTGTTCCAAAACATTATTGACAAGATATCTGTAAAGAGGGTATATTTATTGTAGAAAATCGGGAGAGGAGAAACTCGCAATGAGCAAAAAAGGATTCACAATAGTAGAATTGTTAGCTACAATAGTAATATTAGCTATTATATCAACGCTTGCTTTTGCAGCCTATAGAAATATTCAAGCAAGGATGAAAGAAACAGCTTTAAAAAATAAAATTGCCTACATAGAAAATGCTTCTTCAAATTATGCTAATGATACTGGCAACTTGGTTACAATTGTTCAAGTTTTAGTAGATGAAGGATATATTGAACCAGATGATAATAATGGGGTAGTAAAAAATCCTGTAACAGATGAGGAAATGAATTGTTTAGTTGTCAATATTAGAGAAGATCAAAACAATTTATATGGGGAATTAACTGATGTCAAAGAATGTGATATTACTAATCTAGAAATAACTAATCGTAATTTAAATGTCGATGTTTTTGAAAAAGATACTAATCGCAAACTAGCAGGTAACGAATGGACAAGTAAAGATGTCTATTTACAAGTAAGTTTTAAAGATAGTAGTATAAATAAGAATAATGTCAAAAAGATAACTTGGATAAGTAACAGTGGTCGAGAAGAGGTTGCAATCAATAATGATTTTGATAGTCACAATCGGAAAGATGTTACAGCTTCATTAATTATCAATGCCACATATAAAGTAGAAATATTAATGAATGATGATGTTAAATATCAAGCCCAAACCAATGTCAAAATAGATAAACAACGACCAGAAATATATGAAGCTGAGAACTATATCGAAAATGAGAATAATTATACCAACAGTGATAAATTAGTCAGAATAACAGCAACCGATTTTAATGGTTCAGGCATCGCGGGATATTACATAGGAACCAGTAATGATTGTAGAACCGCCCGCTATGAATCAAGCAATAACTCTACATATGAAAAAAGTCTAGATAATGGAACCTATTATGCCTGTGCTAAAGATAAAGTTGGTAATTTATCCGAAGATATAAGTACCAAACAAATCGTAATTAATCGAGTAGATAAAGTAGTTCCAACCTGTGAATTAATGGCTACTGGAGATATGGGAAAGAATAATTGGTATGTAAGTAATATAGAAATCGCATTTAAGAGTACAGTAGATAATGAAAGTGGAATCAAAAGTGCTACGATAGATAAGCCTTTAATAACCGAAAACACTAATGACATAGTAGTAACGGGAACAGTAGTTGATCAAGCGGGAAATAGCAGTACCTGTAATATAACAGTCAAAAAAGATAGTGATAGACCAAATTGTGAATTAGAGAAATTAGGAACATTAGGTAAAAATGACTATTATACAAGTGATGTTGATATAAAATTTAAAAGTGCCACAGATAACCTAAGTGGTGTAGCTAGTCAAAGTTTAAATCGTAATAAAATTACAGAAAACACCAACGGAGTAGATATCACTGGAACTATTGAAGACAATGCGGGTAACCAAAATACCTGTACAATCAATGTTAAAAAAGATAGTGATAAACCAAGTTGTGAATTAGAGAAATTAGGCACATTAGGCAAAAATGATTACTATACCAGTAATGTTGATATAAGATTTAAAAGTGCAACTGATGGAACCAGTGGTGTAGCTAGTCAAAATTTAAATCGCAATAGAGTCACAGAAAACACTAATGGAGTAGATATCACCGGAACAATCGAAGACAGAGCCGGAAATCAAAATACCTGTACAATCAATGTTAAAAAAGATAGCGAAAATCCAAGTTGTGAATTAGAAAAAGTGGGAAAATTAGGCAAAAATGATTACTATACTAGTGATGTTGAAATAAGATTTAAAACTGCCACTGATAACATGAGCGGTGTGGCTAGTCAAATTTTAAGCCAAGCTAGAGTCACGGAAAATACTAATGGTAAAAATATCACTGGAACTATTGAAGACAATGCCGGTAATAAAAGTACTTGTACAATATATGTCAAAAAAGATAGTGATAGACCAAATTGTGAACTAGAAAAAGTAGGAACTTTAGGTAAAAATGATTACTATACCAGTAATGTTGATATAAGATTTAAAACTACAAATGATGGAACTAGTGGTATAGCTAGTCAAAATTTAAATCGCAATAGTGTTACCGAAAATACCAATGGCGTAACCATCACGGGAACTATTGAAGACAATGCCGGCAACCAAAATACTTGTACAACAACTGTTAAAAAAGATACTGATAATCCAAGTTGTGAGCTAGAAAAAGTAGGAAAATTAGGCAACAATGATTATTTTACTAGTGATGTCGAAATAAAATTTAAAACTACAAATGATGGTACTAGTGGTATATTAAACCAATATTTAAGTCAAAATAAAATAACCAGCGATACTAATGGTGTAACCATCACGGGAACCATTGAAGATAAAGCTGGTAATCAAAATACATGTACAACAACTGTTAAAAAAGATGCAACTCCTCCAACAGTCACTTTTAGTGGTGAATCAAATGAATGGACCAAAAGTGACCGAGTTATAACACTAAACTGCGATGATCATGGCATTAGTGGATGCGTAGAAAACAGTAGACAAATGACATTTTCATCCAATACTAAAACAGTAACCCGATGGTTTGAAATAGCAGATAGAGCTGGCAATAAAGTTAGTATTACTCGTGAATTTAACGTGTATGTAGATAAATGCACTTCAACTGAACCTTCTTATGGTGGTTGGAGTGGCTGTAGTGCTGATTGTGGCGGTGGAACACAAACTCGAACTGTAACACATAATAGTACTTTTGGTAGCGGTTTTGCTTGTTCCTATGGAACAGACTCTCAAAGTTGCAATACCCAATCTTGTTCAAGCGGTGGCGGTGGCGGCGATAGTGGCCCAGGAAATTGCCGAAACCACTGTTCAGGAGTTTTATACTCTTGCTATGGAAGCTGTGTATGGGGACATGAAACTTGTGAATGCTGTGATTGTTAAATTTTAAAAATTTAAAACTTTGATTTAGAACTAAAAAATATAAAGGGAGGTGCATTCAAATGAAAAAGAATAAAATAATTGTATTAGTTATATTGTTGATATTAATAATCGGGGGAGATATTTTCTTAGTCAGTCATTTTTCCTCAAAGCCCAATAATCCAGAAAATCCTAATTCTACCCCCACAACTCCCAATGATAATCCAACAACCAAAAAAGTCATTTGTACCAAAGCCGATACAATTGTTGAGGATACAATGACTTATCAATTAGATAAAAAATATTCATTTTCTGTTAACCAAGATAATAAATTATTTGACTATTTAGATGAAACAATTTATACCTTTGAAAACATCGAAGATTTTAACTCTTTTTATCAAGATTTAGAAATAACTATTGCTAATATGAAAAATAAAGCTGCCTCCATAACTAAAAATGAGGCCGACTTAACTATATATTTTTCATTAGTTGAACGTTGGGGCGACTCGGAATATTATAAAGATGGCTATGTTGATTTCTTAGAAGATAGTTTTGGTTACTCTTGTGAAATTCAAAACGCTTAAATATCTTTATTAAACGGTTTATTTTGCAATTCATAATCATAAGTATGAGTCTGATTAATTAAATCATAAACACTTGCAGCCTTTAATTCATATTGATATTGTAAGGAATGAATATTAACTTTTAAACTTATATTCATTTCTTTTTTTATTTTCTTTAAATAAATTTGTCCTGGTTTATTAAAACCTAAAACTCTTATATAGTCTAACTTAAAATTAGCCATATCTTCTTTTTTAATCCCTAATAAAATGTGAATCAACATCCGATTAATTTTATTATAAGTATATCTTTTTGTTTTAATAATTTGTCTTAAATCTTCTAAATTATTTACTTTTTTAATTTCCTTAATTAATCTATTTTCAATGCCTTCATCTACTGTTAAATATTGCTTTAAATCATCATCAGTCAATATCTTATATTTTAATAGTTTAAATAAATTTGGATAATCTGGCTTTAACATTTTATCTTGAACTAGGGTAGGCACAAATTTAGTAATATCATCACCGCTCATAAAATGCTTTCGTACATTAGAAGCACTAATAATATCTTCCATACTTTCTAAATCATGGTAATCACTAGTTCTTTTAATAACTGCATAATCTATCTTGAAATTTTCTTTTTTAATAGTTTTAATATATGATATTCCCAACAAATCATTAGGCTTGTTAAAATCAAAATCAACATTTATTGCTCTTGCCAAAGCCGTCGGATAATTAACTCCATTTTTTAAATAATCTTTTACTTTTTCATCAAAATTACTATCTAATTCTTTTAACGCAATTTCTTCTAAAACTTTAACATCGTTACATTCACTCCCAAAAATAATGCGATTTACTTGCAAATGATTTAAAATTGTTAAAGCCCCTTTAGCAAAAATATCCGCGGCTTGAGAACCAAATATAACTGGTAATTCTACAACTAAGTCGATATCATTATTTAAAGCTATCTTAACTTTATCTTCTTTAGTTAAAAAACTAATCTCTCCTCGTTCTAAAAAATAACCATTTAAAACTAAGATAATTAATGAATCCGGGTATCTTTTTTTAATTTGGTTAATATGATAAATATGCCCATTATGAAAAGGATTATATTCACAAATAATACCAATAACTTCCATAAAATCAACCTCGCCAATAGTTTAACATATTCATTTTAAAAAAACAAAACATTGTTGTTTATCTTAAACTATTATATAATAAAAATAGGTGATAAAGGTGCTTATAGATTTAAGTAAAATAACTCATAATCCCTTATCTATTGATGAAAAGATTACTTTGGATAAGGAATTATATCAAAATGCTTCTATATTAGACATAAAAGAAATACATTTAACTGGCGAGATTGTTTATGATTACGAAGACAACTTAGCTCTTAATTTATTAGCTAAAGGGACATTTATTTTAAAAGATAGCTTAACATTAGAACCTTTAGATTATCCATTTAGTTGTGAAATCGAAGAAATAATTGAAGGAAATGAATTAAAAAATCCGAAATTTTATGAAAAAAGCAAAAATACTCTTGATATTAGTGAGATTTTATGGGAAAATATTGTTCTAGAGATTCCCATTAGTGCTACTAATCACACCGTTGAAGAAATTAAATCGTGTGGCGATGGTTGGGAACTATTGAAAGAAAATGATGAAAAAATTGATCCAAGATTAGCTAAGTTAAAAGAGCTACTTGATGAAGGGAAGGAGTGAGAATATGTTTAGATTAGACCTTCAAAGATTTGGTGTTCCATTTAGAAGAACTAGCAAAACTAAAAAAAGAATGCGTCGAACTCACTTAAAAAAAGAAGCAGGAGCAATTTTAAAATGCCCTAAGTGTGGAGCAGCTTTAAGACCTCATCGTGCTTGTACAAAGTGTGGTAATTATAAAAATAAAGAAGTAATTAAAACTTCTGAAGAAGAATAATAGCATAAAAGGCTATTTTTTTTATGTAATAACAAATTGGTATAATTTATTTGAAAAAATATTGTATTAAGAACAAATGTTTGATAGAATTAATTTGGAACATTTAATAGTTGGGTGATTGCCGAACTTCTTAATTGAGGGGAGGTGAGAAGATGTCAAAAAAAGATTTTCTAATTTCCTTTTTGATTATCATTATCCTTTTACTTATAGCATTACTATTTGTAATCTTAAAATAAAAGAAATCACCTAACTCAACAATGATTTAGGTGATGCACATTATATGGGCAACACTCAACATGAGAAATTGAATGTTCCATTTTTTATTTTATGCAAGTTTCCTTGACATATTCATCATAACATAAAAACATACCTTTATCAAGTATGTTTTCTTTTAACCATGAATAGGATAAATAGCTTATTATTTGAAAATTATAAATATTTTTTACATTCTTCCACCATTAATCCAAATGTTTTCTCCAGTAATAAAACTAGAATCATCTGATAATAAAAATAAGCAAAGTCTAGCTGTATCTTCTGGAGTAGCAAATCTTCCTAATGGTGTTTCTTTTAATTTTTGTTCTATTTCTTCTTGTTTCCAGCCTTTTAATGATAAAGGTGTAGGGGTGAATGCTGGACAAATAGAATTGGCTCTTATTTTTCTATCAGCGAATTCCAGTGCTGTTGCTTTTGTAAAGTTAATAATTCCGGCGGCTGCTGCACAATAGGCTGGTGATTCAGTACAAGGCACCACTCCTAAATGAGATGAAATATTAACTATGCTTCCTCCATCATTCATAATAGGGTATGCATGTTTAGTACAAATAACTTTTCCTAACAAATTTATATCTAATACTTTTCTAAAATCATCAATGCAAAAATCTTTAATTAAATTATCTATGAAAGTACCAGCATTATTAACAAGATAATCAAGTTTTCCAAATTTTTCTTTAATTACTTTAAACATATTAATAACTTGTTCTTCATTACTAACATCGCATTTTAATATCAAAAGATTTTTGTTATTAAGTTCCTTTTCTAAATTTTTAGCATTTTCTTCATTACTACTATAACAAGTAATAACTTTACAATCTTTAGAGATTAATTCAATAACAATTTCTTTTCCAATACCCGAAGTACCTCCTGTTACTAAAGCAACTTTATTATTCATATAATTGTCCTCCTTATTTTTTCAATTAAATGTTCTTATTAAAAATTTAAATTTTCTAATCTAATTATACCATATTATCAAAAAACTCTTATTGTTATTCTTAATTCTTATAAATTATAAATCAATTATTACAAATATTGACCATCGTTTATCATTCACGTAAAAAAGCAAAAAATATTAAATCGAGAGTATTTTTAAATAATAAAAAAGCCCTATAATAAGGCTTTTACAAACTTAAATGGTGTCCCCGGAGTGATTCGAACACTCGACCGTACGCTTAGAAGGCGTATGCTCTATCCAGCTGAGCTACGAGGACAAAATCAGCTAAGACATACTGATTATATAATAATATTATGGATTATTCAAGCGAATTTATAACAAAATTTTCAACTTTCTCACCATGCGCGACATTAAACTCGACTTTTTCCACATCATACGTATCGCGAATGGACAAAAAAATCGTATACTGAACTTCTTCAATAATTTCAGAATTATTAATTTCATCTAACAAATACTCATTAAAACTTAACTTAATTTCATTTTCTAAAATTTCATAATTCGTAATCTCAGTACTCGTATGTAAATAACTAATTAAATTAGACTCATAAATCGGAGCACTTTTTAATTTTTCAATAATAATTTCCACTTTTTCTTTATCAGTATTAGCAATATAAGTAATTGGAACATAATAGAATTTATCATTTTCCTTGGCTCCATAATAAATCGTAGTTTTACTAGTATCTTTCAAACTGGTAATCTCGACAACCTTATTAATTCCAAAATCCTTATTCAACACACTTGGGAGTTTTTCTTTACTAAAGGGTAGCTCAATTAATTGTTCACCCTCGATAAAAATTAAAATATTTTTAACTTCCGGTATCTCTGTTAAAGAATAGATAATCGCCTCGATTAATTTTCGTTCTTTATCTTTATTAGTATTCAAAAAATTTTTCGAAAAATCGAGCTTCAATAAACCGTTTTCTAAACTCAAATTATTAAGGATCGTCCCACTCGGAATAATTGCATAAAAATTAGTTGGAATATATTCACTTTCATTACTATTGATAGTCAAAATGCTAATTATCTCTTTAATTCGATTTAAAATGTCTTTATTATCACTAACCATCAAATTAACGCGGGCCACTAATTCCTGTTTATCTAATAAATAAACTGCACTTTCTGCGACATCTTCATAACTTAAACTTTGTTTATATTTTTGTTCTGTATTGGCCGTAGGAAAAAAATAAGTAATAATAAAAATAATAAGTGCTAAAGAAGCAATAGCAATTCGCCGATAAATACCATTTTTAAGCATAAAATTCACCTAATAAACTATATTAGAAACTACCTAAAATATTCCATAAATAAAAAAATCTCATCCAAAGATGAGCATATAATTTATCTTAAATATTAATTTCGCCTAACTTCAACAATTCTACAACGGCTTGGGCTCTGCCTTTAACTCCCAACTTTTGCATAACATTGGAAATATGATTCCGAACCGTTTTTTCACTTATGCCTAAAAATTCTGCAATTTCTTTTGTTGATTTATTTAAAATTAATAATTCAAAAACTTCTAATTCACGTGCCGTTAAAATACTATTTTTCATGATTTTCCTCACTTTCTTCCCAAAATATATCTAACTATTGTATATTATGAGGAATTCTTTATTAAGTGATGGACTAAGAACTAATTTTAACCTTGAAATTTAACGGTAATATACATTTTTTGGTCAAATTCTTCTTGAATTAAACGAATTATATTATTAGCTAAAGTACTATTATGTTCCTTACTGGCAATGGTTACGGTAATCTGGTCATTTTTAATTTTAACAAAACTTTCTAAATTATAATTTTCTTTAATTTTCTTTTCTAAACTTTCTTTTTTACCTTGCGTCGCATTAATTGTTTGTAAAGAATTATAAGCATCATTTTTTTCTTGTAAACTAGCTGTATCATCTAAAAGAATCGTTTGGAGTTCTTCAATTTCTTCCAGCATTTCCTCTTCATCTTGAACTCTTAAAGATACTAAAATACTGCTATCTTCAGTTTTAACAACGGAATCTACTTTTTCTTCTTGAACTACGGAATTAGTTGCAATTTGTAAAATATCATCATCTTTAATCGTTACATAATAAATACTTAAAACTAAAATTAAACTAAATAGTGTCACAAACCATAAACCTTGTTTATTAATCATTTTTTCCCTCCGACTTTAATAAATTATATATAAATGAAATGTTAAATATGCTAAATAATCATCAATATTTTGGAAAAGCATGATATAATTTTAAATAGGTGAAGAGTATGAAGTTTAATATATCTTATATTTTTATGGTCTTTTTTATTTATAGTGTTCTGGGGTTTATTTCTGAAACTATTTTTACAAGTATTAAAAACAAAAAATTTGTCAATCGGGGTTTTTTATTTGGACCTTATTGTCCCGTGTATGGTTTTGGTAGTCTTTTTATTATCTATTGTTTATCTCGTTATGAAAATGACCCCATTGTGGTCTTTATCTTAGGTTCGGTGATTACTTCTTGTTTAGAGTATTTTACGAGTTTTATTTTAGAAAAAATCTTTCATAATAAGTGGTGGGATTATTCCGATTATAAATACAATGTTAATGGCCGAATTTGTTTACAAAATACCATTTTATTTGGTCTAGGTAGTTTAGTTATCATTTATTTAGGAGACCCTTTAATTTTTAAATTTTTAAATAGATTATCTAATTTTAGTTTAAATTTAAATGCTTTAATTTATGGTTTTATTTTTATTGTCGATACGATTTATTCTTTCATTATTGCCTATAACTTAAGAAATAAATTAATTTTCTGTGAAGAATTGAAGAAAGAAAAATTAGCTCATTTACCTGGTATGTTAGAAAAAATTATGAAAGAACGTTTAAGCAATTTAAAAACTTATCCTAAACGTTTACTAGAAGCTTTCCCTAATTTAAAGAATAACAACTTTAAAGAGTTTGAAATCATGAAAGCGATTCGTGAAAAAAATATCTTAGAAAAGAAAAAACAGAAAAAAAATAAAGCAAAGAAGAAAAAAGTTAACAAATAAGTTAATTTTTTTTTAATTTAAAAGGAAATTTCAAATTTTCATTGTAAATATATAGTAGGAGGTGAAAATGAGAAAAGAATTAATTATAATTCAACAAGACCTAAAAGATTGTGGTGTATGCTGTTTACAATCGATTATAAAATATTATCATGGCTATGTACCATTAGAAAAAATCCGTATCGATACGGCTACGTCTATGGAGGGGACAAATGCATATCAATTAATCAAAGCCGCTAAAAGTTATGGATTTAATTCGCTTGGTAAAAGATTACCTAGTATCAACGATATTAATGATGAATTAATATATCCTTGCATTGCTCATATTGCTACTAAAAAATATAGCCATTTTGTTGTTATTTATAAGAGTACTAAAGATAGCTTAATTTTAATGGACCCAGCTAAAGGTAAAGTCGTTCAAAAAAAAGTTGATTTTATGAAAACGTGGACTAATGTCATTATCGAACTTTATCCTCAAAATAAAATTTTAAATATTAAAACGCAAAATTTCATTCCCTTATTTTCTAAAAAACTTATTTCGCAAAATAAAAACATATTTTTCAAAATTTTCCTATATAAAATATTCCTTATTTTCTTTAGTTTAGTCTTAAGTTTTCATTTTAAAATTAATCTTAGTCTTTTTAATAATCAAGCTATCAAAACTTTTATTATGATATCAACATATTTTATTTTAGGTTATTTTTTCAAAGTAGTTTTTAATTACTTCGAGAATTATCAAAAAAATCTTTTGGAAAAAAAGATAGATACTGAAGTTTACCATGATTTTTTATCGCACTTATTTTTACTTCCGGATAGTTTTATTAAAAATCGGACCTCGGGGGAGATTATGACTAGAGTAGAGGAGTTAAGTAGTATTAAAGAATTTTATTCGAATATTTTCTTATCTTTAGTCCTCGAAAGTATTTTATTAATCATTTGTAGTATTGTTCTTTTTCATATTAATTTAACTTTATTTTTAACTTTAGGTTTATTTCTAGTTATTTATATTTTGATTGGAACAATCTACAGCCGCCGGTTATTTAAAAAAATTATCCAAAATATAGAAGCTACTTCTATATTCAATGCTAAGGTTTTAGAAAATTTAGATGTTTATACGACCTTAAAAAATTTAGGTGTCTTAAAGGCAGCTAATCAAGAATTAAATTATATAACTAACTGTTATCTTAAAAATAACTATCAATTAAACGAGTACTTTTTAAACTTTAATACTTTCTGTGATTTTTTAGAACAGTTGCTTAACTATTTTATTATTACTTTTGGTTTCATTTTAATTTACCAAAATAAATTAAGTATTGTCGATTTATATACGTTTCTAATTTTAATTTTTTACCCCATTAATTATATAAAAAATCTTATTATCATAATCCCTAAATATACTTATATTAAAGCAATTATTCATAAAATCAACGATTATTTTGATATCCCAATCGCACAAGAAGAAAATAGTACTGAGTTTTCTTATGGGGATATTCGAATAACAAATTTAACTTATTGCCTCAATTATCAAGAATATATATTTCAAAATTTAAACTTAGTTATTTTAAAAAACAGTCATGTTATGTTAAAAGGTTCATCAGGATGTGGCAAATCAACCCTTTGTAAATTAATAACTAGGTCCATCACAGATGAGTATATGCCCATAACTATCGATGGCCATTTAATCAACACTTTGACCCAAAAATCTCTAGAACAAAACATTACTTACGTCGGTCAAAGAGAAAATTTAATTCAAGATACGATTAAGAATAATATTTTATTCTATCGCCAAATATCCGAAGAAAAGTTAAACCAAATTATTTCACTATGTGCTTTAGATGAACTAATTAAGAAAAAGCCTTTAGGTTTAGAAACTTTTCTCTTTAAAGACAGTTCTAATTTATCGGGTGGTGAAAAACAAAGAATAATCTTAGCCCGAGCCTTATTAAATGATTTTAAAATTTTAATCTTAGATGAGGCTTTAAGCGAACTAAATGAAGATTTAGAAATTGGAATAATAAAAAATTTAAGAAAAAATTATCCTGATAAAACTATCATTTATGTTACGCATAAAAATCATGATGAGTATTTTGACGATGTCATTGATTTAAGCAAAAAAAAGGAGGTTATTAATGATTTTATCTAATGAAGAACTACAAACAATATCTGGTGGAAGTTTAAAAGAAGCTTTTATAGTAGGCGTTGGTTCTGTTATCAGTTTTTTTGTAGGCGTTTTCGAAAGTTTTTTTGCTAGATGCTAGTTAGAAAGGAGTAAATTAAAATGTATTTAACAAATCAAGAATTAACTAAAATTAATGGTGGAGCTTTGTCTTCAACGATTAATTCCATGACTAAAATTTTTTCCTTTTTTTATGATTTAGGTAAGTCTGTAGGTAATACCATTAGAAATTTATTTGGAAAAAATTATTGTTAAAATATCTGAGGTATTATATAATTAATACATACTAAGGAGGGATATATAATGAAGCAAAAATCTCAAGGTTTTATTGCAATTTCATTAATATATTCCTTTTTTTTAGTGTTTTTAATGACTATCTCAGCGATTATTGTTGATTATGCTCATAATCGCATCTTAGTTAATGAAGTATTAAAAGACACCCAAAATTATTTAAATAGCTTAGCCGAAAATGATCAAACTAAACTTCCTCGTAAAGATTATACTTTAAGAGAAAACGTTAATTATGCAGGTTTAACTTGGCAAGTAATTGGCACTAATGGCAATGATGTCACTTTAGTTTTAAATCGGGCATTAAATAATGCAGAAATAACTGCCGCTATTAATCATATGCATTATGAACTAACTCACAATAATGAATACGTTAAAATGTGTAGTAATATTTATACAACTTATTATTGTTTTTATACGAGTAATACCTCTTATAAAGCTTATAATTATGATAATAGTTTAATAAAAGCTTTAGTCAATGCTTGGTTTGATACTAATAGTTCTTTACAAGAAGCTTTAACTCACTATTCTTTAACTGCCATGACTGTTGCAGTTAACGGTACCTCATCTAGTGACTATGTTCGTATTATGAATCGCGATGAAGCTAGTATTATCGGTGATAATAATACCTGGACCTATACTTACTCTCGCTTAGCAAGTGGAATTAGTTATACTAAAAATGCTAGTAATGCTGATGTTAGTACCGTAGCTGAACAAACCGTAAGACCTGTAATTACAGTCAAAAAGAATTAAGTAAACAAACTTATAATCTTAGCTAAAAGATAACTTATGACTAAAAAAATCAAGTAATATATAATTTTTTTAAAACTAAAATCTAAACTAGGCATAATTAAAATGGCACTCATCAAAACCATACCCCAAAGCAAACTCATTGTCAGTTTGCGATTTTTTTTTAAACAAAATAGTGAGAACTTTCCGCCTAAAAAAATGCCTAATAAATCTCCCAGAAAATAAAAACTCAAAGGAATTATAAAATATAAATATTGCCAAGATAAATTAGCTAAATAGGATTTATACAAAAAGTAGGGGCCTAAAATCATCATTATCATTGACCCCGAAATACCCGGTAAAATTGTAAAAAAGCCGTCAATCATTCCACAACTCCAAAACCAAATTAAAAAAATAAAAGTAATCTTGGGATAATTGCTAATTACCAAACTATCATTATAACTAATTAAAGATAAAGAACTCATTAAAATAGCTCCCACCAAAAACCATTTTATTGAAAAGTTACGAGGTTCTTTTTTTATCATATCTTTTAAACTAAAAAGGACTAAACCCCCAAAGATAATTAATATTTCTTGCGGGAAAAAATAAAACAACAATTCTGCAATCCGGGCAAAAGTAATAGTTCCTAAGATAACTCCTATTAAAAGCATTAAAATAATAAACTTATTTTGTTTTTCCTTTAAATTAGTAATAACCATTGTAAACCACTCATATTTGTCAAGCATCACTAAAACCGTTCCGCCACTAATACCTGGGATTAAACTAACAACGCCAATTAAAAATCCTGTCAAAAAGTTCATAAATTCACCCCTTAATTATATGTTCATTGATTAATAAATTTTCCTGTGATAAAATAACAATATAGAAGAGGAGGACATTATAATGGTATGGTTAATTATCGGGGCAATTGTTGTTATTATCATTGTCTTTATTATTACAACTTATAATAAACTTGTTGTTTTAAGAAATCGGGTAAGGGACCAATGGTCTCAAATAGATGTGCAATTAAAAAGAAGATTTGATTTAATTCCTAATCTTGTTGAAACAGTTAAAGGTTATGCTAAACATGAAAGTGAAACTTTAGAAGATGTTGTTAAAGCGCGTAATACTTTTTTAACAGCTAATTCCAAAGAAGCCGAAATGGATGCTAACAATCAACTAACTAGTGCGATGTCAAAATTATTTGCTTTAGCCGAAAGTTATCCGGATTTAAAAGCCAACACAAATTTTACCGAATTACAACAAGAATTAAGTACTACTGAAGAAAAAATAGCTAGTGCTCGGCAATTCTATAATGATACAGTTTTAACTTATAACAATGCTATCGAAACAATTCCAAGTAATATTATTGCCGGATTATTTCATTTCAAAAGAGAAGCCTTTTTTGAAGCTAAAGATACTGAAAGAGAAAATGTTCAAGTTAAATTTTAAGCTTAGGCTTAAAATTTTTTTAGTAGGAGATTCGAAAACATGAAAAAAATTTTAAAAATAATTACCTTATTAGTTCTTATCTTGCCTTTAACTACCCAAGCCTTAACTTACGATAATGTTTATTATAATATTAGTGATTATTATATCGATGCTGATATTTTAGAAAATGGCGATTTGTTAGTCAATGAATTAATTGTTTTAGATGGGACTTTTAATGGTTATATTCGAGATATTGCTTATCGTAATTCCAAATTAACTAGCAATAATTATGAAAACAATGTTTTATACAATGCAAGTGGAATTGAATTAATTGATATTTCCGCCAAAAAAATTAATGGCGAGGTAAGTTTTGCCACTATAAATGAATCAGGTTATACAACATTAACTCCTAATTACAGTGCTAATTTAGGTTATACCATCACATCTTTATCTAATGAAGAAGAATATAAAATGTACTTTGCCACTAACGGAAAAGCAGCTTTTAAAATCACCTATTTATTAAAAGATGTCGCGGTTATTCATCAAGATGTCGCGGAACTTTATTGGACATTTATTGGTGATGGTTTTGACGATGCCATTAACAACTTACACATAAGAGTTAATTTACCCCAAAAAGATAGTAGCTCTGATTTTCGTATCTGGGCCCATGGTGATTTATCCGGTGAAATAAATAAATATGATGACAGTTATTGTCTAGCTACCATTAACCAAAATAAAGCTCTTAATCCCATCGACATTCGTCTAACATTTGCTAAGAATTTGTTAGATGAAACCAGCGTTCAAAAACAAAATGTGGAAACAGCCTTACCCGAAATTTTAAAAGTTGAAGAAAAGAGAGCTGATAAAGCTAATCGTCAAAGAAAGAAAATGCAAATTATTAGAAATATTATTTTTATATTAAATCTTCTTTGGTATCTATCCTTATTTATCACAGCTATCTATGTTTATTTCAAATATGATAAAGAATATAAAAGTATTTTTAAAAACAAATATAATCGAGAATTTATCGACGACTACAATGTTGAAGTAATAGATTATCTTATGAATAAAAACATTACGCCTAATGCCTTAAGTGCTTCAATTATGAACTTAGTTTACAAAAAAAATATTCGTTTAGAAGAAATAAGTTCTGATAAAAAACATAAAAATTATCAATTTACTTTACTTAATCAAGATAATCTCAACGATACCGAAAAATATTTAGTAGATTTCTTATTTAATCGTGTGGGCAAGGAAAATACCTTTACTACGGAAGACTTAAAAAAGTATGCCTCTAGTCCTAAAACTTATGATAAATTTCACTCTAACTATACCACTTGGAAAAATAAAGTCGTTAGCGATGGCAAAAAGCAACAATTCTTTGAGAAAAAATCTAAGCCTATTTCTTTGGGTACTTTATTTTTAGTAACCGCCTTTTTATTAATCTTAATCGATGCCATCTTTGGTTTTCAAATTATTTTTTATGGTAGGTTATTCTTGGCGATTATCTTCTTTGTTTACACAATAACATTTAGCAAAAGAACCAAAAAAGGTAACGAAGATTATGTCCGTTGGAAAGCTTTCAAAAACTTCTTACAAGATTTTGGCAACTTTAAAATCAAAGAACTTCCTGAAATTATCCTGTGGGAAAGATATTTAGTTTATGCCACCATTTTTGGTCTAGCCAAACAAGTATCAAAAAATATGAATGTTCTAATTAGTGAAATTCCAGAAGGCACTTATGTCGACTACTATCCATCATTTGTGGACTTTTACATCTTTGATAGCATTTCTAACTCCATCAATAGTGCAATTGCTTCGAATAATACAGCCATAACTAACGCCCAAATATCATCATCTAGTAGCAGTGGTGGTGGTTTTGGCGGCGGCTTCTCTAGTGGTGGCGGCTTCGGTGGAGGCGGCGGCGGTGGTCGTGGTTTCTAGAACCCTTGAGGTTCTTTTTTTCTGAAAAACTTTATGTTACAATACTAATAAGGTGGTAGGCATGCAAAAAGTAATCGCAGGAGACATCGTTGATGTTGTCATAGTTTATAAAAAAAATAAAAATATTTATTTGCGTTTTCAAAAAGACCAAAAACTCTATGCTACCTGTAATCGTTTTGTAACCGAAAAAGCCATCTCGAACTTAATTGATGCCAATATGCCCAAAATTACCAAAATGTATGAAGCTATCAAAAAAGAAAATCTCGGGGACCAATACTTCAACTATTTAGGCCAAAAATATACTATCTGTTACTTAGATGATATTAAAAATCCCTACATTGATGCCGACATCATTTACTGTCGTAATTCGCAACAACTAACTAAGTTCTATCAAGCCGAAGTCAAAAGAGTATTTACTAGCGAAGTCAATCGTATAAAACCTTATTTTCCGCATATTCCTGAATTCACCCTTAAATTTCGTCAAATGAAAACGCGATGGGGTGTTTGTAATCGCCGGCTTAATACGGTTACTTTAAATACAGAGTTATTAAAAAAGGATTTAGACTTGTTAGATTATGTCATTATTCATGAACTATGTCATTTTTATGAAGCAAATCACAGTTCAAAATTTTGGGACCATGTTGCTAAATATTATCCCAACTATAAAGAAGCAAGAAAACGGTTAAGGAGTGTTTAAAATGTTGGAAATTACATCTCTAAATAATCCCAAAGTCAAAAATTGGCTTAAATTAAAAGACAAAAAATATCGGGATTTAACTAATTTATTTTTAATTGAAAACGACCATTTAATTAATGAAGCTAAAAAAGCTCAAGTCTTACAAGAAACCATCACGACCAATCAAAACATTAAAGCTGATTACCTCGTTACCAAAGAAATTATGCACCAATTATCTAATCAAAAAAGTTTACCGGAACTAATTGCCGTTTGTCAAAAAATTCCTCCCCAACCTATTGGTGATAAAATCTTAGTTTTAGATAACATTCAAGACCCCGGTAATCTTGGCACCATTATTCGGAGTGCTGTTGCTTTTTCTTGTGATACCATCATTTTAAGTACTGATTCCGTTGACTTATATAATGAAAAAGTTATCCGAGCTACGGAAGGCATGCTTTTTTCGATAAATATCATCCGTACCGACTTAGATGAATTTTTTCCAACTATCCAAGATAAGCCCATTTTAATAACCGATGTAACAAAAGGGGAAAACATCAAAAAAATCTTACCCTTAACCAAATATGTCTTAGTCATTGGTAACGAAGGTCAAGGTGTTAAACCCCAATATCAAAAATATGCTACCCATTACTTAAAAATAAATATGCATCCAGCTTGTGAATCTTTAAATGCGGGAGTCGCTAGTAGTATCTTACTATATGAACTAAATGAGGCCAATCATGAATAAAGAATACATCTATTTAGGTAAAATTGTTAATACTCATGGGATCAAAGGCGAACTTCGTTTAATTAGTAACTTTGAAAAAAAAGCCTTAGTATTTAAACCCGATTTTCCTATCTATATAGGAAAAAATAAAATTCCTGAAACCATAAATAGTTATCGCCATCATAAAAATTTTGACATGATTACCTTAAAAAACTACAACAACATTAATGATGTTTTAAAATATAAAAATGAATTAGTTTATTTCCAAAAAGCCGATTTAAATCTTTCTTCAGATGACTACCTACTCGAAGAATTAATCAATCTTTCTATCTACGAAGAACAAGAATTTCTTGGCAAAATAACTAATATCGTGTATACTAAAGGTCAAACCTTGCTCGAAATAACTTACACCCAAAAATATTACATTCCTTATGTTTCTGAATATATTAAACAAGTTGATATGACCTCTCAAAAAGTAATGGTTGCTAATGTTAAAGGATTGATTTTATGAAAATAGATATTTTGACACTTTTTCCCCAAATGTTTACCGGCTTTTTAAACGAATCGATAATTAAAAGAGCTATTGCTCAAAAAATAGTTACGGTTAACTTAATTGATTTTCGTAAATTTTCGCATTTAAACAATAGTCAAGTTGATGATACTCCTTATGGTGGGGGTGGGGGAATGGTTTTAATGCCTGGACCTATTGTTGAAGCTATCGAAAGTGTAAAAACTAAAGATTCTCTCGTTATCTTACTTACTCCTCAAGGAAAGACTTATACCCAAAAACAAGCTTTAGAATTAAAAAACTACAAGCATCTCATTTTAGTATGTGGCCATTATGAAGGCTTTGATGAACGAATTCGTCAGTTTGTCGACTTAGAAATCAGTATTGGCGATTATATCTTAACTGGCGGAGAAATTCCGGCCATGGTTCTAACAGATAGCATAACTCGTTTACTAGATGGTACCATAAAAAAAGAATCTTATCAAAATGACTCTTTTACCGATAATTTATTAGACTATCCTACCTATACGAAACCCCAAAACTTTCGCGGATTAACTGTTCCCGATGTGCTCTTAAGTGGAGACCATGCCAAAATCAAAGCGTGGCGCCAAGCCAAACAATTAGAAAATACCCAAGCTAAACGAAAAGATTTATTAAAATAAGGTGAATAATATGGCTATATATATAATGAAAAGACAAACCATAAAACTAAAAGTCAACAAACTAAAACCCACTCCAGTTTACACATTAAAACCTAATATTAAAAATGCCCAAATGGTTAAAATTAAAAGTTTAAACATTGCGAGTCCTAAATGTGCCGATATCTTAATTGCTAAAAAATTAGACAAAGATTTTCGCAAAATTATGGCTATTTATTTACAAGCTATCGATAGTGATGATAGTGGTAATATTGCCATTGCCTTAAATGAAATTACGCGCTTAAAAGAAATCATCATGCTAAAATATCAAGAAAACATGAGTAAAGAATTACTATCTAAGTATTTAAAAAGATTAGCTTTATTTGAAAAAAATCTCCAAGAAAAACAAAGAATGTTAACCTATGCCGAAGAAATATTGTGGAATAAACCGAAAAGTCGTTAAAAAAACTTGTCAAGTCTCATAAATTTTGTTATAATCAATTTGCTTTTTATTAAGCATGTAATCCGCTAAAAAATCATATTTTATGATTGCAGAAGATATTATTTTAATATAGAAAGGAACAAAAATTATGGCTAATTTAATCGAAAAAGTCAATAAAAAGCATTTAAAACCCAATGTTCCTGAATTCCGTGTCGGTGATACAGTTCGTGTAGATGTTTGGGTTAGTGAAGGAAAAAAAGAAAGAATACAAGCATTTGAAGGTATTGTTGTAGCTAAAAAAGGCTCTGGTGTATCTAAAACTTTCTCTGTTCGTAAGAAAAGTGGTAGTGTTGGTGTAACTAGAGTATTCTTAGAAAATGCTCCAACAATTGATAAAATTACAGTTGTTAAAAAAGGTCTTGTTCGTCGAGCTAAACTTAACTTCATTAGTAAAATGCGTAAAGAATACAAAGTTAAAGAAAGAAATTAAGAGTTTTGGCTCTTATTTTTTTTTAGAGTTTTATAATTTCTTGTAATAGTGTATAATCATATAGAGAGAGGTTGTTTTAAAATGAAAGAAAAAATATTAAAAAATTTAAAAGAACTTTTACCTTATATTATTATTTTAATTGTTGTTATTTTAGTTAGAACTTTTTTAATAACTCCTATTAAAGTTAATGGTAGTTCGATGTATGATACTTTAGATGGTACTGA
Organism: uncultured Bacilli bacterium; assembly: GCA_947600335.1. Classification (GTDB taxonomy): domain Bacteria; phylum Bacillota_I; class Bacilli_A; order RF39; family UBA660; genus MGBC108787. The sequence continues at coordinate 24,794 of CANQGB010000001.1, forward strand.
ATTTATGATTTTAAATAAACTAGGTAAAATTGACCGTTATGATATAGTTGTAGCTAAAGCTAATGGAGAAGAATTAATTAAACGCGTATACGGTTTGCCAGGTGAAACTATTGCCATTGAAAATAATAAAATTTATATTAATGATAAAGTAATTGCCGATGAATTTGCTTATGGTAATACGAGTGACCAAGAAGCTATTACTTTAGCTAGTGATGAATACTTTGTTTTGGGGGACAATCGTGTTGTATCTTTAGATAGTCGCAGTATTGGTCCAATTAAAGCCCAAAACATTGAAGGAACAACAGACTTTATTATTTTCCCATTTAAAAAGTTTGGTAAAGTAAAATAAAACTTAACGATGCATCGTTGATCACAACTAATTTTACTAAATTGTCTCTCATTTAAAAAGTTAACGATGTGTCGTTAACTTTTTTATAAATATCTAAAGTTAGTTTCTTTATTCTTCATCATCATGATGAGTATCATCTACTACTTTTTGAGCTCTAGCGCTGGTTATCTGAAATGGTAAAGTATTTAAGATTAATTCTGGTTCTTGATCGCTTGGTTCATTATCTAAAACTAAATCAGTAATTTTAAAAGTAGTTGATTTAGATTCTTGTAAAGCTTTAAAAGTAAAACCAATTTTTTTAGAACCTTGACCACCATTAATTTTACCTTCATAGATAATTTCACCAGGAGTAGAATTATCTACTTTGTTGGTTTTAAGTAAGCTAACAACTGAACCTTCAAGATACTCAAATATTTCCTCATTAAAGCTTAACTTAAATGAGGCACTACTAATTGGCTTATCAAGTACAAGTGATACTTGATTAGTTTCTAACACTCTTATTAATGAAAATTGACTTGTTAATTTGGCATTTACATTCATAATATTCCATATCCTTTCTAATATAATTTTATTATAATAATCAGCTTAATTAAAAATTTTTAATTAAAGTTAACATTATAGTTGACAAAATATACTTGAGAAACCCCTAAAAATAAGGAAAAAAAGAGTAAATAATGCCCTAAATAATGTAAAAAGTGCAAAAAATGTAAAAAAATTTCAAAATATTCAAAATATCTGTTATAATATAGAAGAAATATTTAAGAAACGAAAGGAGGATAGTAATCATTGGTTTTTAATAATTAACGATATAGGATATAAAAAGATTATAAAAAACTAAAAATGTAAATAATTACAATTTTTAAAACTGATATAAGTATTAAAAAAAATATTTTAAACTATTTTCTGAAACCATGGAACAGCAAAATAAAAAGTAATAGAAAGGGTACAAAAGAAACCAGGAGATTATATGCTAAGTATTCCACATATAATTTTTTTTTAAGAAGGTGAAATATGAAAGTTGATATTATATGTCCATTATATAATGCTGAAAAGTATCTTAAAAAATTGCACGAATCATTTTTGAATCAAAAAAAGGTGAATTTACATAAAATTAAATATATATTGACTGAAAGCAATGATTTTACATTAGACATATTAAAAAAATTAAAAAGCAATAAATGTGAATTTGTCTTAATAAAAAAAGAAGACTTTTCACACAGTTTAGTAAGAGAAAATGCTGCTTTTGAAAGCAAAGCGGATATAATTGTTTTTGTAACGCAAGATATTGAAATAAAAAACGATAATTGGTTAGAAAATCTTGTAAAACCAATTGAGAAAGACAAAGTAGCTGCGACATATAGTAGACAACTAACAAAATATAATAATATTGAAAAATATACTAGAGAAGCAAATTATCCAGAAAAGTCTTTAATAAAATCTAAAATAGACATTGATAAACTAGGATTAAAAACTTTCTTTTCATCCGATGCTTCTGCTGCAATAAAAAGAGATATTTTTGTAGAACTTAATGGATACGATCATAAAGATTTGCCTATTAGTGAAGATATGTATTTTACCTATAAGCTTATTATGAGCGGCCATAAAATAAAGTATTGTGCTGATTCAGTAATATATCATTCACATAATTTTACCTTAAGTGAAATTTATAATCGTTATAAATTAACAGGAGAATTTTTTAAAGAAAATAGTTACTTAGATAAATATGGAACTGATAGCTCAGGATTTACTCTAGCTAAATATGTTTTTAAAAGAATTATTCAAGAACATAGATTTACTCTTTTAATTAGATTCCCTTTTGATATGGGTGCTAGGTTAATTGGCATGAAAGTTGGGAAGTGGTTTTAAATGATCGATTCAAATAAAAATGAACTAAAAAATATTATCATTATTAATGATTTTGACTATGTACAAGGTGGAGCCAGTAAAGTTGCGATAGATACAGCAAATTCACTGGCTGAAAAAAATTATAATGTAATATTTTTTTGTGGAATATCAAGTTCCTTATCTCAACTAAATACAAAGGTAAAAAAAATATGTACCAATCAATACGAAGCTTTAAAAGATAAAAATCGAGTTCGAGGATTAATAAATGGGCTTTATAATTTTAAATCAGAAAAAATATTTAATAATTTATTAAAAGAATATGACAATAAAAATACTATTATCCATATCCATGGTTGGTCAAAATGTTTGTCTAGTAGTGTTATAAATGCTGGCTTTAAAAAAAAGTTTAAAATTGTATTGACTATGCATGATTACTTTACGGCATGTCCTAATGGTGGTTTTTTTAATTATCCAAAAAATGAAATTTGTAAATTGAAAGCATTATCTAGTAAGTGTATGATGTGTAATTGTGATTCAAGGAATTATTTATATAAAATCTATAGGATAATAAGACAATTAATACAAAAAAATATTGTAAAATTAAACAAAAAAATAGAAAACGTTATATCAATATCTGATTTTAGTGAAAAAATACTTAAGCCTTATCTTCCAAAAGATAAAGTAAATATTTATAGAGTATATAATCCAATTGAAATTATGAATGTTAAAAATGATATTAGTAAAAATCAATATTACTTATTTGTTGGACGATTATCTCCTGAAAAAGGTGTGGAAACTTTTTGCAATGCAATTAGCAAAAGCAAGAAAAAAGGGATAGTTGTTGGAGATGGACCTGAAATGAAAAGATTGTCTTTAAAATATCCTGAAATAGATTTTGTTGGATGGAAAAATAAGCATGAGGTCGCTGATTATATGATTAAAGCAAAAGCATTAATTTTCCCAAGTTTATGGTATGAAACAGTTGGCCTTACTTTACTTGAAGCCAATATGGTAGGCGTTCCTGGCATAGTAAGGAAAAATATTGCCACATCTGAATTTGTACAAGATAATGTAAATGGCTTTTTATTTTCCAATGATGAAGATTTAATTAAAATATTGAAAAAATACGACACTATGTCTAAAGATACACTGTTAAATATGTCTAGATTAGCTAAATCAAATGCTAAAAATTATACTTATCAAAAATATATATATGATTTAGAAAAATGTTATAAAAATATAATTAATTCATAATGTTGAAAATAAATTAAATTTTTATTTAAAGGAGGTAAAATTTATGCTTTATCCATTTGCCTATATTTTATTTATCATTATTTTATATTTAATTTTAACTAGTAAAGATTTTGATTCATTATTTAAAAGATTTCTTTTATTAGAATGTTTCTTTAGTTGCTCAAGAATGAATATAGGATATTTAACTCATGTATTTAATTCTGAAATAGAGTACAATGATTTAATATTGGGCATAGTTTTTTGTCTATCAATAATACAAATATTTAGAAAGAGAAAGGTAAATAAAAAGGTTTTTAAATATTCAATTATTTTAATAAGTGTTGTGTTAATTAGTATGTTAAATTGTTATTTGAATCCAGCGGCTATAGAAGTTGTAGGTTTTAATAGTAGTTTAGATAAATACTTTCGTGGTGACTTGTCACAATTAACTATGGTTCATTTTTCCATACAAAGCATAATGATGTTTGCAAGACTTATTATATTTATAACAATAATTAATGCTACAAAAGTATCTTTTTCAAAAGAAGAAATTTTAAATTTTTGTCAAAAGTTGTTGAAATATTTAAAAATTTTAATATTATATGGTTTATTTGAATTTATAATAAAATTTATTTTTCATATTGATATCAGTACATATATATATGGTATTTTTGGACATGGTGTTTCTAGTCCCAATATAGTTAGTCGATTGTCGGGGTTATCTAGAGAGCCAAGCTATTACTCATTAGCATTATTTATTTATCTATTTCTATCATTTTTATACAATCAATACTATAACAAAAATTTTAAAGTTAATGCTTGGATGATTTTAGCATTGTTTTTAGGATTTGTTTCAACCTCTTTTTCATTTGTTATTTGCTTTGTTTCTTTGACTTTATTATATATTAATAATTATCGTGATTTTATGTTAACAGTTAAAAAAAAGAAACAACTGTTTAATATAATTTTTGGAATTTTATTAATTTCAGGGATTTTTATAATAGTAAATCAAAAATTCCTTGATTTTGCTTTAGCTAGTAACTATACATCAATAAATAGGTTAGGTAATTCAATTATCCAAATAAAAAATGGCTTTAAAGGACTCTATATTTTAGGAAAAGATTACTCTTCAGAAACTGTTAGGCTGATAGGGGCAATAATTGCTTTTAAAGCTGGTCTTCACCGCCCACTATTTGGTCTTGGCCTCGGCACCGTATATTGTGTAAATGGTGTTGTGTCAATAATATCTAATATTGGAATTTTAGGATTTATATGTTGGCTATTGCTTTTATTCAAAGGTTATACAAATAATATTAATTTTGTAGGAATTATTATAATATTACTAACTGTGCTTTTCTGTAACGATTTATATACGCTTTACGATGTGAGTTATGTAATTTTATTACCATTATATTCATTATATTATGAAAATAGGAGGTTTAATTAAATGAAAAAATGTATTGTATTTATTTCCATGAATACTAAAAAAGAGGGGGCAGAGAAATCTTTAATTTCTTTACAAAAATATTTAATTAATAGCAAGAATATTAAAACAATTACAATAATTCCAGAAAATGGTAAAATTGAAGAATTATTGAAAGAAAATAATATAGAATATATGATCTGTAATTTTAGAAACTGCATAAATCTTAATAAAGGAAAACAATATATTAAAGGAAATCTAAAAAAAATATATAATCAAATTCAGGCAAAAAAATTAGCCAAAAAACTAAAAAAATATAATATTCAGATTGTTCATACTAATACATTAACCACTGATTTTGGCTATTATTTAGCAAAAGAATTAAATGCAAAACATATTTGGCATATCCGAGAATTAGCCAAAAAACAATTTAATTTTGATTTTGAATTAGGTAATGATTATATAATAAAATGCGTAAATCAGTCGTCAAAAATAATTTGTAACTCAGAATCAGTAAAAGAATATTATTCTAATTATTTTGATAAATCCAAAATTATTTGTGTTTATAATGGCGTAAGCACTGCAGAAAGCGGAAAAGAAGATTGGAATAATCCAAAATTTAAAATGGTTTTAGCAGGCCGCTTAAGTAGTGAAAAATGTCAAATGCTTGCAATAAAAGCATGTAAGATCTTAAAAGAATCTAATTATAATAATTTTATATTAGATTTATACGGTGATGGAATTGATAAAGATATTTTAGAAAAAAATATAATTGATTTAAACTTAGAAAAATATATTAAATTAAAAGGCTTTTCCGATAATGTACCTTTTAAAAATTATCATTTAGGTTTAATGTGTAGTAGTAATGAAGCTTTTGGAAGAGTAACAGTAGAGTATATGATGAATTCGCTTCCAGTTATAGGTGCTAATTCATTTGGAACAAAGGAGATTATTAAGGATAACATATCTGGCTATCTATTTAATGTTGATGATGCTAAAGATTTAGCAGATAAAATTATGATATTTTACAATAATCGAAAATTATGTCAAAAAATGGGAAAAGAAGGTAGAAAAATAGCATTGAGAAATTTTTCAGAAAATAGCTATTGTGAAAATATTTATAAAATATATCAAAAAATTTTTTTGGAGGAATAGATAGAAATGAATAAAATTAGTATAGTTATCACAACATTTAATGATGAAAAAAATATTATCAATGTATTAAAAAATATATATGTTGACCAAAGTTATAAAGTTGATGAAATAGTAATTTGCGATGGTGGCTCAAAAGATAAGACAGTAAATGTTATTAAAAATTATTCAAAAGAAAATAAAATTAATATTAAATTAATATCTGATGGTAAGCGAAGAAATATTTCAGAAGGCCTAAATCAAGCTATTAAAATGGCTACTAATTATTGGATTTTAATTATTGGAACAGGTAATAGTTATCAAAATGATTTTATCGAAAAAATAATAAATGCTCAGTCAAAACATAAAGTAGATCTAGTTTATGGGCCAATTTTAGGTATTGACAAAACTTTTTTTGGAAAAATTTTTAACCAATATTTTTTAAATGGTAATAAATCAATTGATATGGGGGCAAGTAATCATGGGGTGCTAATTAATAAAAAAATATTTGAAAAATATGGATATTTTTATGAAAAATTTATATATGCAGGAGAAGATACAGAATTTTATATAAGGTTAAAAAATAATTTTGTAAAAGCTTATTATGAAAAAGAGGCTATTCTTTATTGGGATACACCTCAAACTGTAAATGAATATTTAAAAAAAATGAGGGTTAATTCAATAGCTGATTGGCAAATATTTAAGCGTCGGAAAGTATGGATAAAAATCATCACCCCAATCATTCTTTTAATATTATACTCAATATTAGTTTTATTAAATCCGTGTTTTACATTATTAATCTTACCATTAATTGCATGTATTGCTGTAAAGAAGAGAACATTTAATATTTTAGCTATACTATTAGGAATTATTACTAAGTATGTTATGGTGTATTATTATTTAAAAAATATAAAATATTCTAATTCAAAATATCATATTCAAAAAAATTATGAATTATAAATAAGAGGAGTGGTAGTTTATGAAATATTTGATATTAGGTGCTGGACCAGCAGGATTAACAGTCGCAAATAAATTAAAAGAATTAGGCGAAGAAGATTTTTTAGTTTTAGAAAAGGAAAATGAAGCTGGGGGATTATGTCGCTCCGTAATGGTAGATGGATCACCATTTGATATTGGTGGCGGCCATTTTTTAGATGTTAGGCGTGCAAATGTTAATAAATTTTTATTTAATTTTATGCCTGAAAATGAATGGAATTTATATGAACGAAATAGTCAAATTAAAGTAAATAATAATATAATAAATCATCCAATAGAAGCAAATATTTGGCAAATGAAAATTGAAGATCAAGTTGAATATCTAAAATCTATTGCAATAGCTGGATGTAATGTTGGGCAGCCGATGCCTACAAAATTTACAGATTGGATATATTGGAAATTGGGAGCAAAAATAGCTGATGATTATATGATACCTTATAATCAAAAAATGTTTAGCAAAGAACTTGATGAACTTGGTACATACTGGTTAGAAAAATTACCAAATGTTAGTTTTGAAGAAACACTATTGTCTTGTTTAGAAAAAAAAGCTTATGGTAAGCAACCAGGACACGCACAATTCTATTATCCTAAAAAATATGGCTATGGAGAATTATGGCTAAGAATGGCAAAAAATATAAACAATAAAATATTGTATGAAAAAGATGTCAATGAAATAAATTTTGATACATTAACTGTTATAACAAGCGATGGTGAAGAATATCAAGCCGAAAATATTATTACGACAATACCATGGATGGAATTTTCAAAAATCTATGGAATGCCTAAAGAAATAAAAGAATCAATAAGCAAATTAAAATATAGTTCTATTCAAACAGAATACTTTAATAATAGTTTAGATACTGATGCACATTGGATATATTATCCTGATCCTCAATTGCCTTATCATCGAATTTTAGTAAGGAGCAACTTTTGCACTAATAGTCGAGGATATTGGACAGAAACAAATTCTGAGCGAATAAATACAGAAATTCCAAATTCAAATTTTAAATATCTAAACAAATATGCTTATCCTTTAAATACAATAGACAAACCTGAAATAATGAAACGGTTATTAGAATGGTGTAAAAATAAAAATGTTTATGGCTTAGGAAGATGGGGAGAGCACCAACATTATAATTCTGATGTTACAGTAGATTTAGCCCTTCAATTAACTGATGATTTAATCAATAAAAATTAAATAAAATTATTTTTAAACAATCAAAAAAGGAAGGAATTAAAAACATCATGAAAAAAAGAAATTCTTCAATAGAATTATTGAAAATCATCGCAATTATATTAATTATTATTCAGCATAGTTGTCCCGTTTATGGAAATGTATCTGGGGGGGGGTATATTAATATAAAATATGCCACTACAAATATTCAACAATTAATAATTAGTATTTTATCTTGTTTAGGAGAAATTGGAAATATTATATTTATAATGTGTTCTTCATGGTTTCTACTTGAAAAAAATAAAATAAATAGAAAAAAATTAATTCAAATAATATTAAATAGTTTAATAATTTCAATATTATATTTAGTCATTTTATCATTATTTGGTTTCCATTTTAATAAAGTATTAATTATCAAACAATTTTTGCCAATAACAATGAAAAATAATTGGTTTATAGGATGTTATTTATTATTTTATATGCTCACCCCATATTTAAACATTATTATAAAAAATATTGATAAAAAAAATTTGCAAAATATTAACATAGTTTTATTTATTTTGTATAGTGGATTTTACTTTGTTTTAGGCAATAATGCGTACTATTTTAATGAATTAATTGGATTTATCTATATTTACTTAATAGTGGCATATGTAAAAATGTATATGTTAGATTTTCAAAAAAACATAAGTTTAAATAAAAAATTATTAATATTCAGTTTAATCGGTTTTATAGGTTCTATGTTACTTACAAATTATATTGGATTATCTATTCCTTTATTATCTTCTAAATTAATGCATTGGAATAAATTAACAAATCCATTTTATCTTTTATTTAGCATAAGTTTGCTAAACATATTTAAAAATAGAAATTTTTACAATAAAACTATTAATTATATTTCATCATTATCATTAATAATATATTTAATACATGAAAACATTCTTTTTCGAGATTATATCAGACCAATATTTTATAATAGTGTGTTTAAATACCAAAAATATATATTATGGATTTTTATTGAAATTATATTATTGATATTGTATTCATTAATACTATCAATTATCTATAATAAAACAGTTCAAAAATTTTTAAATTATATAATTGAAAAAAAATTAAAATTTGAATAAATTTAAGTTTCATTTTAGCACTTTAAATATATTATTAATTTTTGATGAAAAATATTATTTATTTGGAGGTTATAAAATGTATAATATTGGAGTTATCATATTAAACTATTTAGCATATCAAGCAACAATGGATACAATTGCTTCATTTAAAAAACAAAAAACTAAGGGAATGAATGTAAAATATGTTATTGTTGATAATTGCTCAAATAATAATTCTTATTTAGAATTAAAGAAGAAATATAAAAATTGTGAAGATATTATTGTTGTTAAAGCAGATAAAAATTTAGGCTTTGCAAATGGGAATAATTTAGGTTATAAAACATTATTAAAATTTATGAATCCTGATTTTGTAATTATATCTAATGATGATATTTTAATTGAAAATAATTCGTTATTTACATGGCTTATTGAGTGTTTTGATAAATATCATTATGCTGTCTTAGGACCTGACATTTATTCTATTAATGGAAAATTTCATCAAAGTCCAGTTATTCCAAACGATACGAATGTATTAAAATGTTATAAGCAACTTATTCGCTATAAAATGAGTAAAATAAAAGGCCAAATAAGAAAATTATTGAATCAGCCTTCTCCATATGTTGGCTATCCATCATGGGATAATCGATATTATAAAGAATTTCATAATGATATGGCATTACATGGCTCATTTCAAATTTTCTCAAAATTATATTTTGATGTCTATTCAGAGCCTTATGATCCTTCAACATTTTTATATATGGAAGAAGATATATTGTTTTTACGGTGTAAAATGTCTGTGGGGGGGGGGTTAAAAATGGTATATGATCCGAGTTTTCAAATTAAACATTTGCAAGCTGTTTCAACTAATATGATAAACTCAACTAACTATGATAAAGAAATTTTTAGAAAAACACAATTGATTAAATCTATGAATATATATATTCATGTTTTAAAAAAAATGAAAAAAGAAGCATCTTGCAAATTTAAATAATTAAAAAAATAAAATATAATAAATGTAGATATGGTGGGAATAATGAAACAAAAATCAATTAAATTAAATTCTATTTTTAATATTTTAAGACAAGTATGTGCAATGTTATTTCCTATAATTACTTTTCCATATGTTTCTAGAATATTACAATCTGAAAATTATGGAAAAGTTAATTTTGTAAATTCAGTAGTTAGTTATTTTATATTACTTGCAAGTTTAGGAATCAATAGTTATGCAATTCGTGAAGGTTCACCGTTAAGGAAGAATAAACAACAATTTCAAGAATTTGCTAATCAAATATTTACAATAAACATGCTTTCAACTCTAATATCATATATTTTGCTGATATTATTATTTTTATTTTGGAAAAAGCTTAATTCATATGGGAGTCTTGTTTTAATATTAAGTTTAACAATAATTTCTTGGAATATTGGAGTAGAATGGCTATATTCAATTTATGAAGATTTTGGATATATAACATTTCGAAGTATTGTAGTACAAATTATATCATTAGTATTATTATTTGTTTTTGTTAGATCAAAGGATGATTATTTAATTTATGCAGCTATTTTAGTATTATCAACTGGTGGAGCTAATTTATTTAATTTTATTCATGCAAAAAAATACATACGTCTTCATATTACTAAAAGCCCAAATATAAAAAGACATATTATTCCAATGTTAATCTTATTTTGCAATTCTTTAATGACAACAATTTATGTAAATTCAGATATTACGATTCTTGGCATACTTCGTAATGATATTGAAGTTGGAGAATATAGTGTTGCTGTTAGAATATATTCAATAATTAAAAGTATTCTTAATGCTATGTTAGTTGTTACACTACCAAGACTTTCTTTTTATGTAAATACTGGTGATAAGGAACATTATGACATTCTTTCTAAAAAAACTTTAAAATCATTATTAATAATTGTTTTTCCAGCAGTAGTAGGCCTTCTTATGGTAAGCCCTGATATTGTTTTAATATTAGTAGGGAATAATTACTCTAATGTAATATTACCATTACGTTTATTAAGTATTGCTCTTGCTTTTACACTAATTGGTTCGTTTTTTGTTTCTGCGGTTTTAATACCACACAAAAAGGAAAAATTAGTTTTATATTGTACTATTGTCAGTGCAGTTATTAATTTAATTCTTAATTTTATTTTAATTCCTAAATTTGGGATGGTAAGTGCTGCAATTACTACTATTATCGCTGAGTGTATTGTTATGATAATGGCAATATGCTTTTCAAGAGGTATTTTTTCATTTAAGGGATATAAGAAAAATATTATTGAAATTTTAATTGGAATAGTTTTAATAGTAATTATATGTATACTAGTTGATTTAATTCATGCTAATGTATTTATTGATTTAATTATGAAAATTGTTTTTTCTTGTATTTTTTATGGAATGGTATTATTGTTTACCAAAAATGAAATTTTCTATGAATTGAGTAATGAAATTAAAAAAAAATTTTTAAAGAGGTAGTTTTATATGATAGAAAATAATAAAAAAAGAATGTCCTTTCTTGATATAGCTAGAGGTATAGCTATAATTCTTATGGTATGTGGACATTGTGAAACATCCGGGGGGGGGGTTATTGAAAAATTTGTTAATTTATTTAGTATGTCCGTTTTTATTTTTATAAGTGGATATTTATTTAAAGATAAAAAATTTAATAATATTAGAGAACTTTTTAAATATATAGTTCATAAAGCAAAAAAATTATATTTATTTTATTTAAAATATGAATTACTATTTTTGGCATTGACAAACATATTCTTTAAAATTGGATTTTATAGTTCAGAAATAAGTTATAGTGGTAAATTTATTTACCCAATAAATTCATTAAAAATAGTATTACAAAAAATTATTGAAATAGTTTTAGGCATGGGTAGAGAACCTTTTTGTGGAGCATTTTGGTTTATAATTTCTTTAATATTTATAATTTTTGGTTATTCAATTATACAATATATAAGTTATAAGCAAAATATTCTGAATAAAAAATTATGTGAAAAAATTGCAGTTATTATATGTTTCATAATTGGATGCCTAATGCAAGCAACTATAAATATACCAAGGGTTGCTCCAGCTTTTACTTTAATGTTAGTCTATGATTTAGGAAATGAAGCATATATCAATAGAGAAAAAATTAAATTTAATAATTACATTTTAATGATTATTTGCTTTATTTTATTATTAATCTTAAATAATTTTGGTAAAATTAGTATGAACAGTAATGAATTTACAAATCCGCTATACTTTATTATTTGTTCTTTAGCTGGAATATATTTTGTAATTGCCATTTCAAATTTTATATTGGAAAAAACAAATAAAATAGCCAAAGTTTTAGAATATATTGGGAGAATAACTCTTGAAATAATGGCATGGCATTTTATCGGTTTTAAAATTGCCATGTTGATACAACTTATATTTAAACATGTCGCATTTCCAGATTTAGCATACTTAAAAGGATACAATAATTCAAATTTATGGTATTTTGTTTATATAATGTGTGGAATTGGATTACCAGTTATGATATCAAGTATCAAAAAAAAACTAGCTTCAAAAACTTGTTAATATTTTAGAAATTATATCATAAATTACAGTATTGAAAAATTGCAATTCTTATGTTAATTATTATATACAATATTAATCGTGAAATAAAAAGTTAAATTCTAGTTTTTAAAGAAAGAAAAAAATGAACAAGAAAGTTCCAAAAAAGGGACTTTTTTTGCTAGATGTAGAAAAAGAAAAAATAAGATATAATATATTTATCCAGTAAAAAATTTTATTGCATACAAAAGGACAACAGAAAGCTGGATTTAAAAAAATATAAAAATAAATTTCTGTTGAGAATAAGTGCAAAAAATTATTTTAATGGATGCTTCTATAAATATATTTACTACTTTTTAGTTTTGTAAATATTTTAAGAGATAATGTTTTAGAATAACATTACCTATGTCAATTTTATTAACTCCAATTATAAGGAGTCTTGCCATTTAAAGACTCACGAAGAGTATAATTGATATGATCACAATAGAAAATATTTAATCTCATTTCTCCGGTATTTGGGTTCAAGTATAAGTTGAAAATCATGTAAAGAATTAGACATAGCTTCAGATGTTTTTTTGATTTAATTTACCAAGCATTAAAGAAATATCTTCAAAATAAAAAGTTTGAATATAAGGATCAGAATAAGAATTAAAACGGTATCCATTTCAGTAGTTTTAACTTTGGTTTATCTAATTTAAATTTTTCATAGTCTTTGAAATTATGTCTATCATAGTTTAAAGGATCTTTCTTTTTTTTATATTTGTTTTTAAAATCTTTTCTTTTAAAGAAAGATTAATTAGTCTTCATTTCTAAAAACACCTTCATTAATATAATGATATAAGCTACTAAAAAGGATGTTTGTAGTTGACAAAGTCTGGGGGGGGGGTTATAATTACTTTAATCTTTTAAAGGATGATTAAGTATGACCAAAAGTAAAAGAAATTCCACTCTAGAAATATTAAGAATTATATCTATGCTTCTGATTATTATGCATCACTATTCTGTACATGGTTTTGAATTAATGAATTTACCACTTGCTTTAAATAAATTTATTGTTGGTTTTCTTTCATTAGGGGGAAAATTAGGAGTATCATGTTTTATTTTAATATCAGGATATTACATGATTGATTCTAAATTTACATTGCAAAAGTTTTTAAAATTAGTTGGGGAAATATGGTTTTATTCAATTTCAATGTTAATTTTATTTTTAACAGTATTGAATCCTGTTGAGCTTAATATGAAATTGATAATATCCAGTATTTTTCCTTTATTATCTAGTTTTTATTGGTTTATGACCGCCTATGTTTTGCTAATGATTCTTAGTCCTATTTTAAATTTAATAATTAATAATATAGGTAAATGTTTACATGAAAATCTAATTATTTTTTCTATATTAATATGGTCATTTTTACACAATTTTTTAAATTTTGAACTTTATTATAATGATTTTATATGGTTTATAGTTCTTTATTTTATAGCAGGTTATTTAAAGAAATATCCAAAAAGAAAAACAAAAAAACATTTTCTTAAAGCTTTTATATCGTATTTAATAATTATAATTAGTGATATTTTATTAATATATATTGGTAGTAAATATAATATAAATTATCTAGTGGAAAAAAGTGCTCATTTTTCAGAATTAAATAGCCCATTTATTTTATTTTCTTCTATTGAATTGTTTTTAGGTTTTTCTAATTCAAAGCCATTTAATAATAAAATAGTAAACAATGTAGCTAGCACAACACTTGGTATATACCTTATTCATGATAATAGAATAATGCGTCCTTTTTTATGGAATACAATATTTAATAATTCCAAAATGTTTTTTTCCAATTTTTTATTATTGCATTCTATTTTTTCTGTTTTAATTGTATTTATTTTTTGCATGATAATCGATTTAATTCGGCAAAATACAATTGAAAAATTATATTTAAAAATTTTAAATAAGTTTTTAATAAAGATTAAATTATTTTTAGAAAAAATTATTTTAAAAATAAAAAATTTATTTTTTGCAAATAAACTTACTAACCAAAATTAATATTTTTTTTAATTATTAAAATTAATATCTTTAGACTGCCGAAATCAGACCTATTAATAGGCCATTTTTTAATTATATAACTGAATAGCTAGAAAAATGTGAAATCATCTAATAATTTAATATTTTACGAAAATGTGATAAAATAGCATAATTTTCAAGCAAAAGTGTGATAATTCTATTAAAATTCTCTGCAAAAGTGTGATTTAATATAATCAAAAGGTGATAAAATGAAAAGATTTATAACTGCCAAATTGATTGAATGGAAAAATAGCCAAGATAGGAAAAATCTCATTTTAAAAGGAACAAGGCAAGTAGGGAAAACTTATATTTTACAAGAATTTGGTAAAAATAATTATGATAAAGAAATACCTAAATTATTTGAATCTATGCTTATCGAAAAATTAAAGGCTTACTATATTGTTGAAGGTATGTCTGAAGGTGTTTATAGTTGGGTTAATAATAAGGATATAGAAAAAGTTAATAAACTTCAACAAAACATTTTAGATACTTATGAAGCTGATTTTTCTAAGCATGTGGATACAAATGAAGCCAATAAAATATCGTTAATCTGGAATGGAATACCTTCCCAATTAGCTAGAGAAAATAAAAAATTCGTTTATCAATTAGTTAAAGAAGGAGCTCGAGCTCGAGAATATGAAAATGCTCTAAACTGGTTAAAAGATAGTAACTTAATTTCTAAATGTTTTTTAGTTAATAAATGTGCTTTCCCTTTAAAAGCTTATAATGATTTATCAGCCTATAAAATATATATGCTAGATGTTGGACTTCTAAGAAAGATGGCTAATTTAGATAGTAGCATTATTTTAGAAAGCAATAAATTATTTGAAGAGTTTAAGGGTTCTTTTACTGAAAATTACGTAGTAAATGTTTTAAATTATTTATTTAATTCTTCGCCAAATTATTATACATTTGATCGAAATGAAATTGATTTTGTTATTCAAATAAAAAATAAAATTATCCCTATTGAAATAAAGTCTAATAAAAGCACTAACCACAATAGTTTAACTAAATATAATGCTAATAATGACAATGAGTTATCATTTAGATTTTCTTTAAACAATTTGAGTAAAGATGGAAAAATTATAAATATCCCATTGTATTTCATTGAATATATTTGTAATCTTAATATTTATTAAAAATAACTAATATAGACAAAAGTTATTCCAGTACACTGGAATAACTTTTGAAATTAAACAAATATATTATTATAGTATACAAAGTCAATTGGATATATCTAGCACAACTAAAAAATTATATGTCTAAATAACTTGTTTTTAATCCCCAAAAATATTATAATCATAGCAAACACATGGAAATAAACTCGAAAAATTTAGAAAGTAGGATTATATGTTAAGTCGGAAAATGTTTGAACGCATCAATTGGTATAAAAAAGAATATATTCATGATTATTATTCGCGAATCATCATAGATTTTAAGGACTATGAAAAAATATCTCGTACCAAAATGCTTGAAGAAGTATATAAGGTTTATGATAACCCGGAAAATATTTTAGATATATGTACTTTCAAAGAATTAAAGTACTTACAAATGATAATTGAAAACTCCAAACCAATGCCTGAATTGTTAGACTCTAAATATGATTGGGAAAGAGATATGCTTCATAAAAAATTTTTAATTCAAGATGATTTTAAGGTTGTGTTTATTCCTGATGAAATAATAGATCAAGTAAAGAAAGCTTTAGCCATAGTTGATTGGTCTAAAGTCAAAAAAGCAGACGAAATAAATGAAATAGCGGTTAGCTATTGCAAAATGTTAGGTTCAACTATATTTTATCAAGTATGCACCATTACCTCTAGTATTACTGGAATTAATGACGAAGAAGTCTTTAATCATTTAAATCATAATCGGCTTTTTAAATTTTATGTATATGTCTATAATAAAGATTTCCAACATCTAAATCAAACTCTGCCTGTTGCTTTATATAATGATTATTATACTATCGGTAATGAAATTGAAACTGAAAGAAAAAAGCAAGGCATTAAAGCGGTGCCTTCTCTTGATGTAGAATTTTTAAAGAGATATTTTTATAATGACTTTGATATAAAAAATCCTAAAATTGCTAAATTTATCAAAGAAATAAAAAAGCTTCCTATATTATGGCACGATGCTTTGCGTATTGTTAGAGAATATGCCATCTTAAATATCGATAGAACTCCCTTAAAACAATCTTTTAAAGATGTACCTAGTTTACAAAAACATAATTTAACTTCTTTTTTTCATACTTTAGATGAAGCTATGGATGAAATGCCATCAGGTGCTTTAAATGGCTTAACACCTAACCAAGCTAAAAATTATCGAATGGAACAAGAACAAATAAAGCATGACAAAGAACAAAACTATATTAAACAACAAAATGCTTGCTTATCGAAAAAAGATGCCGACTTATTTTATAAAATCTATTTTGCTTTATTAGAATTTACAAATAAAAAATTTCAAATTAAAAAAGATTTAAAAATATATCAACAAAATCACCTTAATCCTCATGATTTAACTAATATTATTGCAAAATTTTGGGAAAATAAAGAAACTTTAACCCAAGAATTTTGTCAAACTAATCCTTATAAATTTAATTCTGAAGAATTAGATATTACCTCAAATTTTCAAAAAGGTTTCAGAGGACATTTTATCGTTGTCAAATTTGAAGAAGAATATACTGCTGTAATGGATAAAGATAAAACTTATATGATTAAAGGGATAAACGATAATATTGATAACATTCTTTCGTATCAAAACCTCCCTGTAGTTGTTACAACATCTATTATTCCTTTTAAAAATTTTTTAATCTATGATGGAATTTTTTACGAATTTAGTATAAGTCTCGGTTCTAATTTTACTAATATGATTAACCAAGATTTTCAAAAATCTTTAAAATATTATCATCTTTAATATAGAGAAAATAAAAAGGAAGTAGGTTGTTACATTAATGATACTAGAGTCTGAAACTAAATCATTAGAATATCAAAAATTGCTTAATTATCAAAAAAATCTTAATAATTTATTATTGCAAGAAAAATATATTTCCCATCACGAATATATGCCACTATATAATGATTTAAAAGAACTTTATGCTAAATTGAATTTAATGAAAGAAGAAGATGTCTTAACCGTATGGTGTTCTAAAAATAATTTAGCGTACCCAGAATTTCTAAAATTAATTAACTTTTATGAACAAACTGCTGCCATTATTCAGAAGCACAATGAAGAATTTATTAATAATCATTTAAAAAGCGAAGAAAAGTATTTAGATCAAATATTAGCTTTAGATGATCCACAAATTAACTTAGATGAAGAACAAAGAAGAGCAATACTTGCCGATGAAGATTATACTTTAATCATTGCCGGTGCTGGAGCTGGTAAAACTACTACGATTGAAGCTAAAGTTAAATATTTAATCGAAAAACAAAATATTGATCCCGATAAAATACTGATAGTTTCTTTTACGAAAAAAGCTACTAAAGAACTTCAAGATAGATGTCAAAAATTACAATTGCCCATTCACATATCGACCTTTCATAGCATTGCTAATACCATTATTAAAAATAATGAAAATGAAAAGCATTATATTGCCACCCCTGATGTAATGTTTACCACCATCAAAAATTTTTTCCTAGAAAATGCTAGTGATGAAATTTTAGTAAAAAAAATCCTATTATTTTTTGCTAGCTACTTACAAATTTCTCCCGATGAAGATAATTTAGCAGTTTTAATTCAAGAACTTGCTAAAAATGAATGTACCACTATGCGTTCTGATATTGCTCAAACTATTGCTAACTATCAAAAACAACAAGAAAAAAAGCATCATACTATTCAAAATGAAGTTGTTAAAAGTATTGAAGAATGTCGGATTGCCAATTTTCTTTTTATTAATGGTATCAATTATGAATACGAACCTATTTATCCCTATGGCTTTCAAGACACTTTAAAACCGTATTGTCCTGATTTTTTAATTAAACAATATGATAAAGAAATTTACTTAGAACACTTCGGAATTTCGGAAGATGGAAAAAATTCGCGTTTTACTAAAGAAGAATTAAAACTTTATAAGCAACATATCAATGATAAAATATTATTACATAGAGAACATAAAACTAACTTAATTTATACTTTTTCCAAATATAACGATGGTCGAGATACTATTACTCATTTAAAAGAAGAATTACAAAAATCGGGTATTTCTTTAGAACCAAAGAATAATAAAGAAATTTATCAATGTCTATTAAAAAATATGGAAGATAAATATTTTAATAAATTCATTCAATTAGTTTGTGTTTTTATTTCGCGTTTTAAAACCAACAATTTTACTTTATCAAAATTTGATGAATGGAAAATTTCCATATCTGATGAACGTACTAAACTATTTATCAATATCTGCTATCAATGTTATTTAGCTTATATGACTCATCTTAAAAATGTCAATAGTATAGATTTTGAGGACATGATTAATAATGCTATCAATATTTTAGACCAAAAAATTAAAAATAATGAAAATTTACCTTACGAATATATCTTTATTGATGAATATCAAGATATTTCTTTGCAAAGATTTGACTTATGTGAAAAATTAGCTCAGTGTTCTACCGCTAAAATTATTGCCGTAGGGGATGATTGGCAATCAATCTTTAAATTTAGTGGTGCTAAAATCGAATTATTTACGCGTTTTAAAGAAATTTTTCCGACTGCTAATATTCTAAAAATTACAAAAACCTATCGGAATAGTCAAGAATTAATTGCTATTGCTGGTAACTTTGTTATGAAAAATGAACTTCAAATTCAAAAAGAATTAAAGTCTAACAAATCTTTAAAAGCACCCATTGTCCTTATGATATATAAAGATAGTTATAATAAAGAAGATTCCAATAAACCAATTGATAGAATGTGTTTAGCCATTCTTAATTCGCTTGATATAATCGTAAAGAAGCATGGCGAAAACAGTAATGTTTTGTTAATCGGTAGATATGGATTTGAAGGTTTTCAGCTAACTCAACAAACTAAATATTTCACTTTTAAAAATGGCTATATTTATGCTTTAAAATACCCTAATTTAAAAATGACTTATCTAACAGCTCATTCATCTAAAGGATTAGGCTATGATAATGTTATTATTATCAATGGTAAAGATGCTATATTAGGTTTTCCTTCCAAAATAGTTGATGATCCTGTTATGCAATTAGTTATCAAAGATACTGAAGATGTAGAATATGCTGAAGAAAGACGATTATTTTATGTTGCCTTAACTAGAACTAAAAATAGAGTATTCATAATAACTCCTATTAACCATCCTTCGAAATTTATCTTAGAAATAAAAAATAAATATGAAAATATAATTTTGGGTGGAAATGAATTAAAACCGATTGAAAAATTAAATAATACTGTTACCTGCCCTTATTGTGGTTTTCCTTTACAAAAAAGAGAAAATAAAAACTTTAAATTAGCTCAAAGATTATGGATATGTTCTAATGACCCAGAAGTCTGTGGCTTTGTAACTAATGATTTAAGAGGGGGAAAGTTATCGATTACTAAATGTCCAAATTGTCAAGATGGATACTTAATAGTTAAAATGCGTAAAAATTCGAGTAATACCTCTACCAAAGTATTAGGTTGTACTAATTACAAAAGTGATAAAACTGGCTGTAATACTATTATGTTTCCCCAAAATTATACTCAAGACCGTGAAGAATTTTCCCTTAAATTTCAAAATCCTAAATTGGATATAACTAAAGTAACTTTTTGTGGTTATCTATTCCCCGAAATGGTGGATATTATCTTAAAAGTTATCAAAAAACTACAAGATTCTAAAATTGATATTGACTCTAAAAGGCTTTTTTCCATGCTTTCTGGTACGGATGACCAATTATCTTTTAATAAATATAATTTTAATAAAATCAAAATGCAAGATAAAAAGAAATTTTACGCCTTACTTAATTCCTTAATTGATAATCATTTTATAAATGTTGATTACCACAATTACAGTAAGTTAAGTTTAGTAAAAGAAAGTTTAAACTTAAATGATTATGCATTAATATTTGCTGGAATAAAATTGTAAGAATAAAAAAACTAAGAATTTAAAATAATTTTTTCTTAGTTTTTCCCATATTATTCTTCATCATCATGATGAGTATCATCTACTACTTTTTCTGCTTCAGCCCCAGTTACCTGAAACGGTAAAGTATTTAAGATCAATTCTGGTTCTTGTTTACTCGGTTCATTGTCTAAAACTAAATCAGTGATTTTAAAAGTAGTTGATTTAGTTTCTTGTAAAGCTTTAAAAGTAAAACCGATCTTTTTAGAACCTTGACCACCATTAATTTTACCTTCATAGATAATTTCACCAGGAGTAGAATTATCAACTTTGTTAGTTTTAAGTAAGCTTACAACTGAACCTTCAAGATACTCAAATATTTCCTCATTAAAACTTAATTTAAATGAGGCACTACTGATTGGCTTATCAAGCACAAGTGATACTTGATTAGTATCAAGCACTCTGATTAATGTAGATTGAGAAGTTAATTTTGCATTTACATTCATAATATTCCATGTCCTTTCTAATATAATTTTACTATAATAATCAGCTTAATTAAAAATTTTTAATTAAAGTTAACATTATAGTTGACAAAATATCCTTGAGAAACCCCTAAAAATAAGGAAAAAAAGAGTAAATAATGCCCTAAATAATGTAAAAAGTGCAAAAAATGTAAAAAAATTTCAAAATATTCAAAATATCTGTTATAATATAAAAGAAATATTTAAGAAACGAAAGGAGACTTGCTAACCATTGTCAAGTCTTTTTTATATACGCAATTGGTTTATTTAACTGAAATTTTAATTCCACGTCAAAAAGAATAGAGTGATTTCTCTAAAAAGTCTCGGGTTGATTTGTTAAAATCTCACGGAATGATTTTTCAAAATTACACGGTTTTTACTTGACATTTCTTTAGAACATAATATAAACTTATAATAAGTGAGGGATAAAACTATGGAAATACAAAATTATCGAAAAAGAATTGTTGATGCTAAAATTGAAGAATACCTCAAAATGTTTGGGGCGGTTTGTATTGAAGGACCTAAATATTGTGGCAAAACTTGGGCTGGTAGATTTCACGCTAATAGTGAAACATTACTTCATAACAATACCGGTGAGGGTTCTAATAATATCGAAATTGCCAAAATATCTCCTAATATCATTTTAGAAGGAGCTAAGCCTAAATTAATTGATGAATGGCAAGAAGCGACTAATCTTTGGGATGAAATAAGAAACAATATTGATAAAAGTGGTTTAAAAGGCCAATATATTTTAACCGGTTCATCAACTCCCAAAAGGGATGGAATCTCTCATAGTGGTGCCGGTCGCTTTGGTAAAATTCATTTACGGCCCATGTCATTATACGAATCTGGTGATTCCACAGGAGTTGTTTCATTGCAAGATATATGTAACAACCAAGAAATCGCTAAATCAACGGGTGAAGTGGACTTAAAAGAATTAGCTCGCCTAATTATTCGTGGTGGTTGGCCTGGAAACTTAGAATTTTCTTCATCAGAAGCTAAAAAAGCCTTAAATGAATATATTGACTTAATAATTAACGATGATTTATATCGCTTAGATGGCATCAACCGCGATAAACATAAAATGAAATTACTTTTAAAATCTTTAGCCCGCAACGAAAGCACAACTGTTACCAATACTACTTTAAAGCGAGATATTAATGAAAAAGACAATGAGGATATTGATATTGATACCTTAGCATCCTACTTAAATGCTCTTGACAAGTTATTTTTACTAGACAATGATGAACCTTTTTCGACTAATATTCGTTCTTCCATCCGAGTTAAACAATCTGAAAAGCGCCATTTTGCCGACCCATCAATTGCTTGTGCCTTATTAAACTTATCTGAAGAAAAATTGATCAACGATTTAGAAACCTTTGGCTTTTTATTCGAAGCTATGGTGGAAAGAGACTTAAAAATATACGCTGATTCTTTTGATGCTAAAACCTATCATTATCAAGATTACTTAAATAGAGAAATAGACCAAGTAATTGAACTGGAAGATGGAACTTGGTGTGCCTTTGAAATCAAATTAGGTGTCAATGCCATTGACCAAGCCGCCAGTAATCTTATCAAAATTCGTGATTCCATTAAAGAAAACAATGGCAATTATCCTAAAGTATTATGTGTCATCTGTGGTTTAGCCAATGCTGCTTATAAAAGAGCTGATGGAGTTTATGTTGTACCTATTACCGCTTTAAAAAATTAATCTTCATTATCGCTATCATTTTTATATAACTCTTTAACTCTTGCATAATAAATTCGCAAAAATTTATTTAAACCAGCTACTTTGGCTACTTTTTTAGGTTTACCTTCGGCTTCCTTTTTTAAAATAAATAAGTAAACACTATTATCTTTTTGTGGTCTTGAAGACTTAATACTTTTCATAACTTCATAGCCAACTTTTCTTAAATATTTATTACCTCTTTTGGTAATATGCCTATTCGTAGCATTAAACATACCTGATTGATATGGTGGGGTATCAATACCACAATAAGCAATTAAACAATTAGCATTCTTAAATCTTCTAATATCCCCGATTTCCGCTATTAATCTAGCTCGCGTTTTTTCACCAACACCAGTCATATTCTTAACAATTTCATATTCATCTAACTGTTTTGCTAATTCATCCATTCTCGAAATTAAATCATTAGTTATCTTGATAGAATCTCGTAAAAGAATAATACAACTAGTAATAGTTAATTGTAAAGATTCATTGTAGGGAATAGATGTCGTAACTGTCGGGGCCATTTCATAAATTTGTTCTCCAATAATTCTGCCTACTTTATGTTTATATTTTTGCGCTAAATTTTCTATATTATCAATAAAAACCGTTTTGTCTTGTTCCAATACCTTTGTTGGATAAGAATAAATTTCATATATATCTAGTAGTAATTGATATCTGCTTTCCGCATTGACAATCTCCTTTATTCCTGGAAAAGTTTGGTCAATTAAATTAGTTAATTGAACCTTTAACTTAGTTTGAATACTTATATATTCTGAATATTGTCTTGATAAAAAAAGAAGTTGTTCTCTTATTTCATTAGACAATTGATATTTTTTTAGTTTATACCATTTTTCACTGCAATAAACAGCTAATTTTAAAGAATCTTTTTTATCGTTTTTTACTTTTCTTAAATCTACATCACAATATTTTTTGATTACTAAGGCATTTTCAACACAAACAAAGTAATCATTTTGTAGTAAAAAATTTAAAATAGATAAATGGTAATGACCTGTTGCCTCCATTAAAATTTTTGTTTCACTTTTGTTTAATTTTTCGAGTTTTAACAGTAAATCGTTAAAACCATTTTGGTCATGAATAATTTCAAAAGGTTCATAAATAATTTCACCATGGATATTAATAACTGCAATTGTACTTTTGCCTTTTGAAACATCAATTCCTACTGCATACATATTAAAAAAACCTCCTAATTATTATAATTGGTTCCATCCTTCTACATACCTTCTGCCTGGTACACGAACGCATTCGTTCATCTTGCTAATCGAAAGTATTATGTATTAGATGGTCGACTTTCCTCCTTTTTTCGAACGAATTTAGTTCAGATAGTAAACGTCGACCAATTACGATTATTGATAATAATAAAAATTGGGAAAATAATCAACATTTTCTGTATATATAAATATATAAAAGTAACGGTTATCGACCAATTTACACATAATTATCATAAAAAGTGGTCGATAACTTGCTCTTTTATAAAAAATAATAAGTTTATTATAAATAAAAAAATATATAGGACATTAAATTAACGACACGTCGTTAATATTATAAAATAATTTAATCAAAGATAAATTTACTTTAAAAAAAGTAGATTTTTTTTATGTGAAAAAATAACTCTCATCTTCAGCCTGGTTAATTACACGAAAGTACACAAGGTATTTCAACTTGCTTAAACGAAAACAGTTAATAAGGAAAAACAACAATCCTCCTTTACGAAAGATAAAACTATTCAGATAGTGAGCGTTGGTTTTTCCTAAATAACAATAATAAGAGTTTGTAGTAATAATCGATTAATTACTACATCTAAATGGTACCAGGATAGTGATGAAAAACATTGAAATAAAAAACAAAACGCTATTAATAACTGGAGTTGCAGGTTTTATCGGGTCAAATCTATGCCAAAGATTATTAGAAGAAGAACCAAGTGTAAAAATAATTGGAATAGATAATATGAATGATTATTATGATGTCAAATTAAAAGAATACCGATTAAATCAAATTAATAAATATTCCAATTTTAAGTTCATAAAAGGCAATATTGCTAATAAAGAATTAATAAGAGACATATTTAAAGAATATAAACCAGCAATAGTAGTAAATTTAGCTGCTCAAGCAGGAGTAAGATATAGCATTACCAATCCTGATACATACATAGAATCAAATATAATAGGCTTTTATAATATTCTGGAAGAATGCCGACATAATCCTGTAGAGCATTTAGTGTATGCTTCATCATCATCCGTATATGGTTCAAACAAAAAAGTCCCATATTCAACAGAAGATAAGGTAGATAATCCAGTAAGTTTATATGCAGCAACTAAAAAGTCAAATGAATTATTAGCTCATGCATATTCAAAATTATATGATATACCAACAACAGGATTAAGATTCTTTACAGTATATGGTCCTGCCGGAAGACCAGATATGGCATATTTTAGTTTTACAAACAAACTGATTTCTGACGAAAAAATACAGATATTCAATTATGGAAAATGTAAAAGAGATTTTACATATATAGATGACATAGTAGAAGGAATAATTCGGGTAATAAAAGGAGCACCAGATAAAAAACAAGGAAAAGATGGATTGCCTATTCCTCCATATGCCATATATAACATCGGCAATAGTAATCCTGAAAATTTATTAGATTTCGTTCAAATATTGCAAGAAGAATTAGTAAGAGCTGATGTCCTACCAGAAGATTATAATTTTGAAACCAATAAAGAATTAGTACCAATGCAACCTGGTGATGTACCAATTACTTATGCCGATACAACACCACTAGAAAGAGATTATGGATTCAGACCAAGTACTCCTTTAAGAGAAGGCTTAAGAAAATTTGCAGAATGGTATAAGGAATATTACAAGTAAGAAGGAATTACAGTGAAAAATAAAAATAATAAACCCAAATTATGTCTAGTATCTAGTAGTGGTGGGCACTGGGAACAATTACAAAAATTGCAACCATTAATAGATAAATATTCTGGATTCAAAGTTACAGAAAAAACCAACTTTGAAGCAAATGCTAATTATTTTATGATACAAACTGATATGAAAGATAAATTAATGCCTTTAAAAATGTTGTGGAACAGTTTTTATACGTTAATTATATGGATAAAAGAAAGACCAGATTTTATTATTACCACTGGCACAATGGTTGCTTATCCATTTTATTTGTTATCTATAATATTTAGGAAAAAATTTATTTTTATTGAAACATTTGGTAGAGCAAATATGCCAACAATAGCTGGTAAAAAAATGGAAAAACATAGTGATTTATTTATAGTCCAATGGGAAAGTCAAAAAAAATATTATAAAAAGGCTATATATGGAGGTTGTTTATATTGATATTTGTAACAGTTGGTTCAAGGAACTATCCATTTGATAGATTATTTAAAAAATTAGATGAATTATATGAAAATAAAAAAATTAAAGAAAAAATGTTTGCTCAAATAGGGACATCATCATATAAGCCTAAATATTTTGAATATAAAGATTTTATTTCTCCTGAAGAATTTCAAAAAAAAATAAATGAAGCAGATATTGTAATAACCCATGGTGCAAGTGGTTCAATTATGAAAGCATTAAATGCTAACAAAAAAGTAATAGTAGTTACAAGATTAGAAAAATATGGTGAACATATAAACGACCACCAAATTCAGAATAATGAAGCATTTGCGGAAAATCATTATGTATTAATGGCTGATTTAGAACTTGAAAATTTAGAAGAGTGTCTAAAAAAAATAAAAGTGAAAAATAATGGGCTTGTAAAATGGGATAACAAAGACCCAATGGCTATAGTTAATATGATAGATAAATTTATACAAGATAATTGGAAATAGTTAATTTTAAATAAATTTAAAATTTTGCTATTATTGAGAAATCAATTTTTTTAAAGATTAATAAGATAGGAGTCTAATTATAATGAATGTTAAAAGATTAAAAAAATTAGCTATGATAATTAAACTATCGCTAAGTAATGATGGATACAAAAAAGCAGAATATTTAAAAAAGCATGGTAATTTTAAACAATTTGGTGATAAAAACTTTTGGTATCCGCGAATTATTCCTTCAGATACTGAATTAATTTCTATTCACAATAATGTTAAAGTTGCAACAGATGTTTATTTTTGTACTCATGATGTTTTACATAATTTATTTAATGATGAAACATCGGGGGGGGGGTCAAAATTTAGCAGATACTTTGGTGAAATAGAAATATATGATAATGTTTTTATTGGAGCTAGAAGCACAATAATGTATAACGTTAAAATAGGGCCAAATGCAATAGTTGCTGCTAATAGTGTTGTCACAAAAGATGTACCTGAAGGAGCAGTAGTTGCCGGCAATCCTGCTAGAATAATAGGAAAGTATGAAACTATAAAATTTAAAAGGCTGAAATAAAATTAAATATTTAATTTTGAAAGAAGTGAAAATATGAATTTTGTAAAAGTAGAATCTATTGGTAAAAAAATATTTGCAAAATTTCCTAAAACAAGAAGATGTTTAAAAAGAATTTATCAAAGAACTATGTATTTACTTTCAAAAAATAAAATAATATGTGAAGGTAACTTAGAAAGAATTTCGCCAAATGATGATTATGAATATTTTTTTGGATATTATGACAAATCACCTTGGGATATAACAGATAGATATATAATAGCCTTGAAAGTTAAAAACGCTCATAAAGTAGCAGATTCAATTGAAGAAGCAGAAATAGTTGTTTTTGACACTCAAAATAAAAACAAAGTAGAAATTATTGGAACAACTCATTGTTGGAATACGCAACAAGGCTGTATGGCTCAATGGTTAGGACCTCAATTTGATACTAAAATTATTTATAATGACTTTAGAGATAACAAATACATCTCAGTTATATATAATTTTAAAGAAAAGAAGGAAGAAAAAGTCTTTGAAATGCCCGTGTATGATGTTTCAAAAAAAGGTGATTTTGCATTAACATTAGATTTTTCTAGATTGCATAGATTAAGAAAAGGTTATGGGTATGCTAATAAGGAAGAAGATACAAAAAAAGAATTATGTCCAAATAAACCATGCATCTGGAAAATAGATTTAAAAAATGGTGAAATAACTCCAATTATAAAATACAGTGATTTAGCTAATTTTGAGCAAAGAAAAGAAATGATAAATGCTGAGCATAAGGTCAATCACATAATGATTAATCCCAATGGAACAAGATTTATGGTGTTACATAGATGGTTTAAAAATAACGAAAAATTCACAAGATTAATAACTATGAATATAGATGGTACAGATGCTTACAATCTTAGTGATGACAATTTTGTATCGCATTGTTGTTGGAAAAATGATAAAGAGATTTTATCATTTTTAAGAAAAAAAGAAACAGGAGAGCATTACTATTTGCTTAAAGATAAAACTAGAGAATATAAAATGCTTTGGCCAGAATTAAATACTGATGGTCATTGTACATATTCGCCAAATAAAAAATATATAATTACTGACACTTATCCAAATAACAAAAGAATTGCAAGCATATATTTATGTCAAGAAAATGGTAATATAGAAAGATTAGTAAGAGTATTTTCGCCTTTTAAATATGATAATGATACAAGATGTGATCTTCATCCAAGGTGGAAACATAATGGGGATAAAATATGCATAGATTCAGTTCACGAAAATAAAAAAGAATTGTATGTATTAAATATACCAGAGGGTGATAAAAATGAAAATAAAAAGTAAAATAAAAAGAATTATAACTACATATCCAAAGTTAGATATAGAAAAAATAAAAAAAATAATAAATGAGTATGAATATGTTTCATTTGATATTTTTGATACTTTAATAAAAAGAGATGTAGAAAATCCTAATGATGTATTTACCATTGTTGGTAAAATCTTTTATAAAAAAAATAATACATTTAAAGAAGATAGGTTAAAAGCAGAGCAAATAGCTAGAAAAAAACTTAATAAAAAAGAAGAAATATTATTAGATGAAATTTATAATATTCTTATAAAAGACTATAATTACTCATTAGAAGATGCTAAAAAGCTTAAAACAATTGAAATTGACACAGAAATAAATCTATGCACTAAAAATAAAGATATTTATAAAATATATAAATATTGCTTAGAAGCAAATAAAAAAATAATAATAGTATCTAATATGTATTTAGATGAAAATACAATAAATAAAATATTAAATTATAATGGATATAAACAATACAAGCTGTATTTATCTTCGACAATAGGTAAAAAGAAGAATGGAACATTGTTTGAATATGTATTAAATGATTTAAATATAAAAAGGAATCAAATTATACATATAGGTGACTCTTATAAAAATGATTATTTAGCGGCAAAAAAGAACAAGATAAAAACAATTCGCATTCCTAAAAATATAAATAAATTAATCCATTCAGAAGATAAGCAAATCATTGAAAAGGATGCTTTGTTTACTAAAGCATTAAATAGCTTTATTAATAATAGATTGTCATTGCAAGAAGATAAATACTATAATTTTGGTTACCAATCATTTGGCATATTGTTGTATGGATTTAATGCATTCATGCATGATGATCTTAAAAGAAAAGGTATCAAAGATATTTTCTTTTTTTCTAGAGATGGATATATTATAAAAAAAGTATATGATGAAATGTATCCAAATGATCAAATTAAAAGTCATTATATTTACGTATCAAGAAGAAGCCTTAGAGTACCACAAATATGGACCAATCCAGAGCTCGAAAATGTTGTAAAATCTTTCCCGCTATCCAAAATGTTGTCTATAGAAACATTTTTAAATAATGTAGGCCTAAATCCAAATAATTATATAAGAATTTTAAATAAATATAATTTAGATTTAAAAACAACAATCTTTAAAAAAGACATTTTAAATAATCAAAATATCATAGAATTTTATAATGAAATAAAACAAGATATTATTAATCATTCTAAAGAAGAATGCACATTACTTTTAGAATATTTTAAACAAGAACATTTTGAAAACAAAGTAGCTATTGTAGATATAGGATGGCATGCTTCGTTACAATATTTTATAGATAATTTGGCTCAGAAATGTAATTATAATATAGATATGGAAGGATATTACATAGGATTAGCTAAAGAAGCAAAAAAGGGAATTAAAACAAATGGTTATATTATAGATTTTGATTCAAAAACAAATTCGTGTGATAGTTGGAAATCTTATAATGGCTTAATTGAAACATTATTTTTAGCCCAAGAAGGTTCAACAAAAGCCTTTGAAAAACAAGGTTTCAAAATAAAACCAATATTATATAAATATGAATATTCAAAAGACAATGGCGAAAAAGAAAAAGAAGCAAATTATGTTGCTTCTATACAACAAGGTGCAATTGATTTTGCCAAAGATTTTAAAAAATCTAAACTTTCACAAATAGATTTCTATTCTTTTACAGCTTATAGAAAAATTTATTTAACAGGAATATATCCAAATAAACAAGATTTAAAAATGTTTTCTGAATTTAGGTTTTTAGAAGAAAAAATAGAATATTTAGCTACACCAAAAAAATTATCATATTATATTACTCATATAAAAAAATTAAAGAAAGATTTATTTTCAAGTAGATGGAAAATCGGATTTATGAAAAATTTATTCAAAATAAATTTACCATATTTAAAATTTTATCAAATATTAAGAAAGTTGAGTAATTAATAATATTAAATTTATGAATAATAAAAAATTAAAAGAATGAAGGAATAAAATATGTATACTATTAATAATAAAATACAAAAAAAAGAATTTTGTGAATTAATGGAAGCTTTGAAAAAAACCAATTTAGACTGGCTCAATATGAGACAAAGTAGAGATTATAGAGTTGGAATGGTATTATGCAAAATAGCTTCATGCATTAAAGAATTTAAATTTAATACAATATTTAAAGATTTAAAACATTGGAAAATAGGATTGAAAACAAGAATTAAGTATAAAGATAAGAATTCAAAAAGTAATTTATCTGATAATAATATTGTATCTAATTACTTTAGTAATGAAAGAATTGCAATATATACCTGCATCTTTGGTGCTTATGATAAGATAATAGAACCATACTTTATTCCGAATAATTGCGATTTCTATATTTTTACAGATCAAAAAGTTAGAAAAAATTCATGCTGGAAACAAATGCCTTTACCCAAAAAAATAGAAAAAATGTCTAATATAGAAAAAAATAGATATATAAAAATGTTTCCTAATGAAATATTTAGTGATTATAAATATTCGATTTACGTAGATGGTAATGTTCAAATAATTAGCGACTTAACTGAGTATGTTAATAAAATTAATTCAAAAATAGGTTTAGGAATTCATAAGCACCATCTAAGAGATTGCGTTTATGAAGAAATAGTAGCAGTATGTAAATCTGGAAGAATTAGTAAGAAAGAAGCTAAAAATCACAAAAAATATTTGGAAAAATGCAGGATGCCCAAAAAATACGGCCTTCTTCAATGCAATATTATAGTAAGAGAAAATAATAATAAGATTTGCTTAAAAATAATGAAAGAATGGTGGAATGAATTTTTACTATTTTCTAAAAGAGATCAAATATCGCTTCCACATGTATTATATGAAAATAATATAAGTATTGATGAAGTAGCGACCCTTGGAAATAATGTATATAAAAATCCATCATTTAGAGTTGTTTCGCATAAATAAACTAATAGGAGTTATGTATGAAAATTAAATATAATACAATTTTAGATTTTTTATTTGCTATATTTATTTTTTCAATTTTTGTTTTATCAAAATCTATAATTGGCAAAGCATTACAATTGATATTTGTATTATGTACACTTTTAATAGTAAGTAAAGAAAAAATAAAAGTTAATAAATTTCATTTTTTAGAATTAACATTTTGCATATTTGTTTTTCTACAATTTGTTTTCAACATAGCTGTCATGAAACAAGCTACTAAATCTATATTCATAACAATGATATATAATATGTTTTTTTCTATAGCTTTGTATAACTACATTACATATAGAAAAGATTTAAAAAGAATATCATATCAATATTCTATTGTAACAATTATATCATTTGTATTTTTATCATTTTTTTATTTTGATACATTGTCACAATTTAGATTTAATACAAACAGTGTGTATAGTATCGGAAATTTTAAATTATTTGGTGGTCATTCTTCTACATCACTATCGTTATTTGCCATGATACCTTGCTTTTTCTTAAATTTATTTTATGATGAGAAACATTATAAAAGGAATATATTACTTTCTCTAATTTTACTATTTTTTTCAATATTAACAGGTACAAGAAAAACTTTGATTGTATTTGCATTTATATTTATTGTAATGATTCCCTTAAAAGGTAAAGATATTAACTTTAAACGCATTTTTAAAATTATTTTTACTTTTATAATGGTTTTTATTCCATCATGTATTTTGATAATGAAAATTCCGTTTTTGTATAATATTATAGGTTCAAGAGTGGAAAGTACATTTGTTTATTTTCTAAATGATGACATCGATATAAATTCTATAGATGATTCATCAATTAGAGTTAGAGAAAGAATGAAAAAAAGAGCATGGGAATTATTTTTAGAAAAAAAGTATTTTGGTTGGGGAATGGATTATTTTAAAGCAAGTAATCAAAGTAATTTAGGATATTATTCGCATAGTAATTTTCTAGAACTACTGACAGGTGGAGGAATTGTTGGATTTATAATTTATTATTCAAAATACATTGTTTTATTAATTGAAATAATAATTATTTATTTAAAAAGCTCAAAAAAATATATATGGTTTTCTAGTATTATCTTTCTATCATTAATGATATTAATCGAATTATGGCAAGTTACATACATTTATAGATTTATATTAATTTATCAATCTATTTTATTATCAATGGTATATTTACAAAAAAAATATAAAACATTTTTACAAAATTAGGAAGTGATAAATTTATGCGTAAGAAAAAATTAATGTGTAATATGTTATCATCCTTAATATATCAAGTAGTGGCAATATTATGTGGTTTTATTTTACCAAATTTAATTCTAAAATATTACGGTTCTGAAGTAAACGGATTAGTAAATTCAATTAATGAATTTTTAAGAATAATAACATTTTTAGATTTAGGAGTAGGGACCGTTGTTTGTTCAAATTTTTATAAACCATTAGCTCAAAAAGATAATGAGGAAATTAGTAAAATATATAAATCAGCAAAGAAATATTTTAATAATATAGCTAAATTAATAATATTCTATATATTATTATTACCAATATTTTTTAGTTCCTTTATAAATAAAAACTTTAGCTTAATTTATGATATGACTTTGATTTTTTCAATGGGAATAAGTTCGTTTTCACAATATTATTTTGGAATGGTCAACCAATTATTGCTGACAGCTGATCAAAAAGGCTATATTCAATATAATTTGCAAACAGTTACATTAATAATTAATACAGTGGTTTGTTCAATTCTTATTTGTAAAGGAACAAGCATTCAAAATGTTAAATTAACTACATCACTTATTTTCCTAATAAGGCCACTTTATCTCTCAGCATATGTAAAAAGAAAATACAATATAAATTATAATATTGCCTATACTGTAGAACCTATTAAACAAAAATGGAATGGTCTTTTTCAACATTTAGCTGCTGTTGTTTTAGATTCAACAGATACAATTATATTAACAGTATTTTCTACGCTTTCTGATGTTTCCATATATTCGGTTTATTTTTTAGTGATTCATGGGATAAGGCAATTAATCCAATCAATAACTAATGGTATTCAAGCATTGCTGGGGAATATCATTGCTAAAAAAGAAAAAGTAAAACTTAATATTGCATTCAACCTATCAGAATTTGGAATACACGCTTTTACGACATTTAGCTTCGGATGTGTTTTAGTTTTAATTGTTCCATTTGCTATGGTTTATACTAAGGAAATAAAAGATACAAATTATATAGTACCTTTATTTGGCAGTCTCTTAGCATGTGCACATGCATGCTATTGCTATAGATTACCATATCACTTGATAATAAAAGCTGCCGGCATGTATAAAGAAACTCAGAAAAATTACATAATAGCAATGTTTATTAATATTGTTTTATCTATTTTGTTTGTTAAAAGTGCTGGATTAATCGGAGTAGCAATAGGAACGTTAGTGGCAATGTTATATCAAACAGTTTGGATGGCAAATTTTTGCTCTAAGAAAATATTAAATAGAAAAATACAAAAGTTTTTAAAACAATTTTTTGTAGATATTATAGCCTTATTAATTGGATATTTCTTAACACATAAAATAGTAATGAAATCAGTTAATTATTTTTCTTTTATTATTTTGTGTTTCAAAGTGTCCATTATATGGCTAATTATAGTAATTATAATAAATGCTATATTTTATATTAAGGAAATAATGGAAGCAAAAATAATGTTAACAAAAACTTATAGATAAAAGAAGTGATATCATGAAAGATAAAAGTATATCTATAATAAAAACATATATGATGTTAGCTGTAGTTTTATATCATTCTATGATGTTTTATAGTGGAACATGGTTTACGTATATTGAGCCCAAAGTACAGCCGCAGATTATTTTTCTTTTAACTTTTTTCTTAAATTCTTTTCATGTATCTACTTTTACCGCTGCATCTGGATATTTGTTTTTTTATAAGAAAAAAAATAATAGTAAAGAAATTATAAAGAAAAAAATAGATAGATTAATTTTACCATATATTTTTACAACACTTTTTTGGGCAATACCCTTTGAAATAATATTTTTTAAATCAAATATGAAAACAATTATTTTAAAATTTCTCTTTGCAATTTCACCCAGACAATTATGGTTTTTATTAATGCTATTTTGGAATTTTGTAATATTTGCATATCTTTTCAAAAAAATACAGTTTAACAAAAAAAATTTTTTAATTTTATATTTTATATCTAGTGTATTTGGAGTTATTATTTCAAAATTTTCATTAGATATTTTTCAAATAGGAAAGGCAATTCAATACATTATATATTTTTATTTTGGCGGTTTATTATATTATTATAAAGATATAATAGAAAAAAATAAAAAATTAATTTTATTAGCATTTATATTAATTATTGGATTGTATCCATGTTATTTATTAAATATTAATACCGATTTTTGGTCAAAAATCTTATATCATTTGATTATGCCTAGTATTAAATGCTGCGAAATTTTAATTATTTTTATTATCTTTAGAAAACTAACAACATTTAAAATAAATAATTCTAAAATTTACAAAATATTAGAAAATAATAGCTTTGGAATATACTTATTTCATCAACAAATAATATATATAATTATTGCTATATTAAATAATAAATTAAATGTATTTATGCAAATTACAATATGTCTGGTGTTTTCAATTATAATATCAATAATAATGTGTAAAATTCTTGAAAAAAATAAAATAAGTAAAAAAATATTTGGATTATAAAATTAAAATAAGATAATTTTTAAAAAATATTAGATTTTCATTATGATAACATAGAGATATTTATTCGTAAAAAATTATTAATTTGAAAGAGCAAATTTAGTTATAAAAGAAAAAAGTATTTAAGAGTTATTCATGGCTTTTGTAATTAAAATTTAATAAGATTATAATTAAAATGTAATAAATAGAAAAAATCATACTAAAAAATTACTTTACAAAAAATAATTAAAATATTTTAGTTAAGTTTTGTGCAAGATTTATGCAAGTCATATTGTAATTGAAATAAAAAACAACTAATTAAGAAATGGGTATTTTTATTCAAAAAATGCATAAAGATATAGTATTATTAATAAATAATCTTTGAATTATGTTTTCCATTTGTTCTTTGAAATACCAAGTTTTGGAAAATTATTTCCAAAACTTGGCTATTCATTAAGTATTGGTAGTCCTATCTCCACTAAAAAAATTAGTGAAACATTAACATCTAATCATTTAGCTACTAGTAATCATATCGCAGAATATTAAATGACTGTCTAAAGGGCAAAAATTATCCAGATAATAATCTATGCGGTCGATAGTTATTAGGCAAAAAAGCCAATACAGATTGCCGAAAATAATAATGGAATGTGATATTATCAAGTATCTTTAAATGGTATAACTAAAATAAATGTAATAGATTGGTTATTAAAAAACTAATAATAAATTAAAAAGTTTTTACGCTCTATCGTACTAACTTTTTATTTTAAGTAAATTGTTTAATCGTAAAAAAAGTATAAAAAAAACATTTTTTTACGCTATGTAGTAATAAATTGACATCTTTTAATTAATATAATATAATGTTATTAATTAGAAAGAGTGAGCTTCAATGATAAAGAGAGAAAAATATTTAAAAGATATTCGCGGTTTCTACAATCAAGATTTAATAAAAGTTATAACCGGTATGAGAAGAAGTGGTAAGTCTATTCTTCTTCTTCAAATTATGGATGAATTAAAAGAGCAAGGTATAAAAAGTGACCAAATAATATATCTAAATTTTGAAATAATTGAAAATCTAAAATATGCTAACCCAGATAGTTTAAACAGCTATATTTCTGACAAAATTGTAGGAAATCAAAAATGTTACTTATTTTTTGATGAAATTCAAAATGTATCAAAATGGGAAATGGTTATAAATTCCTTTAGAGCTAAGTATAAAGAAAATATTTCTATATTTATTACTGGTTCTAATAGTAAATTATTATCTGGCGAACTTGCAACTCTTATAGCTGGAAGATATGTAAGTTTTAATATATATCCATTTACTTTTAGTGAAGTATGCGAATTAACCAATAATAAAGATAAAAACAAATTTGAATTAGAAGAATTATTTAATAATTATATAAAATGGGGTGGAATGCCTCAACGATTTAGCCAAAACAATGAAATCGAAATTAAAAATTATTTAAAAGATGTCTATAACTCAATCGTAATAAAAGATATAATTGAAAGATTTAAAATAAAAGATATTGATTTATTTAATAGAATAATAACATACATTATAACAACTCCCGCCCAAACATTTTCTGCTAATTCTCTTGTAAAATATTTTGAAAGTGAAAATCGAAATGTATCTTTAGAAACAATATATAATTATTTAGAATATATTACTGAATCATTAATTATAAAAAAAGCTGAAAGATATGATATCAGAGGCAAAAGAATATTAACAGGTAAGTACAAATATTATGTCGCTGATTTAGGATTTACTGAAATACTTAGTGAAGGAAGAAAAGAACAAATTGGTTTTAGATTAGAGAATATAGTATATAATGAACTAATTTCTCGAGGATATAATGTAAATGTTGGAAATATTGAAGAAGGAGAAATAGATTTTATAGCAACTAAATTTGAAGAAAAAATATATGTTCAAGTAGCTTATATATTAGCTGATGAAACTATTGTCAATCGAGAATTTAGTGTATTTGATAGTATCAAAGATAATTATCCAAAGTACGTTATATCTATGGATAAATTAAACTTTTCCCAAAATGGCATTATTCATAAAAACATTATTGATTTTTTGTTATCGGATGAAATATAAACAAAATCATACTAAAAATTTACTTTGAAAGAAGTAGATTTTTTTTATTGGAAAAATATAACTCTCATTTTCAGCCTGGTTAATTACACGAAAGTACACAAGGTATTTCAACTTGCTTAAACGAAAACAGTTAAATAAGGAAAAACAACAATCCTCCTTTACGAAAAATAAACTATTCAGATAGTGAGCGTTGGTTTTTCCTAAATAACAATAATAAGAGTTTGTAGTAATAATCGATTAATTACTACATCTAAATGGTACCAGGATAGTTATGGATTGTAAGTTTTACAAAAAATACAATATTAAAAAAAAAGTTCCAAAATTGTGTTTAGTGTCTAGTAGTGGAGGTCATTGGGAACAATTACAAAAATTGCAACCATTAATAGATAAATATTCTGGATTCAAAGTTACAGAAAAAACCAACTTTGAAGCAAATGCTAATTATTTTATGATACAAACTGATATGAAAGATAAATTAATGCCTTTAAAAATGTTGTGGAACAGTTTTTATACGTTAATTATATGGATAAAAGAAAGACCAGATTTTATTATTACCACTGGCACAATGGTTGCTTATCCATTTTATTTGTTATCTATAATATTTAGGAAAAAATTTATTTTTATTGAAACATTTGGTAGAGCAAACATGCCAACAGTAGCTGGTAAAAAAATGGAAAAACATAGCGATTTATTTATAGTCCAATGGAAAAGCCAAAAAAAATATTATAAAAAGGCTATATATGGAGGTTGTTTATATTGATATTTGTAACAGTTGGTTCAAGAAAATATCCATTTGATAGATTATTTAAAAAATTAGATGAATTATATGAAAATAAAAAAATCAAAGAAAAAATGTTTGCTCAAATAGGGACCTCAACATATAAACCTAAATATTTTGAATATAAAGATTTTATTTCTCCTGAAGAATTTCAAGAAAAAATAAATGAAGCAGATATTGTAATAACCCATGGTGCAAGTGGTTCAATTATGAAAGCCTTAAATGCCGATAAAAAAGTAATAGTAGTTACAAGATTAGAAAAATATGGTGAACACATAAACGACCACCAAATTCAGAATAATAAAGCTTTTGCTACAAATCATTACGTTTTGATGGCTGATTTAGAACTTGAAAATTTAGAAGAGTGCTTAAAAAAAATAAAAGAAAAAAATAATGGACTTGTAAAATGGGAAAACAAAGACCCAATGGCTATAGTTAATATGATTGATAAATTTATACAAAGTAATTGGAAGTGAAAGAATGTCTAAAAAAGATATATTGAAAACTATAAAATACATGCTAAGATTTTTACCAGACAAAATTTATTTACAGTTGTATTATTTTGCTTCAAATAAAAAATTCATGAATTTAAAAAAACCTCAAACTTTTAATGAAAAGTTACAATGGTTAAAATTATATGATAGAAATCCAGAATACACTAAAATGGTGGATAAATATGAAGCCAAAAAATATGTAGCTTCAAAAATAGGAGAAGAATATATAATTCCAACTTTAGGAGTATATGATAAATTTGATGATATAGATTTTAGTAAACTACCCAATCAATTTGTAATAAAATGCACCCACGATTCTGGCGGATTAGTTATATGTAAAGATAAAACAAAATTGGATATTAAAGCAGCTAGAAAGAAAATTAATAAATGCTTAAAAAATAATTATTATTGGCTTGGCAGAGAATGGCCTTATAAAAATGTAAAGCCAAGAATAATTATTGAAAAATACATAACTGATGAATCCAAAAATGATTTAAAAGATTATAAAATTTTTTGTTTCCATGGCAAACCAGAAATGATATTAGTTTGTTCTGAAAGATTTATATTAAACAATATGCATAAGACTTTTTTTGATACTAATTGGAATCAATTAAACTTAACGGAAGGAAATCATATAACTAATAAAAAAATTAAAAAGCCAAAACATCTAAATTTAATGCTTAAATTGGCAACTAAATTATCTGAGAATATTCCTTTTATAAGAGTAGATTTTTATGAAATAAATAATAAAGTTTATTTTGGAGAATTAACATTTTATCCAAACGGAGGATTTGAAAAATTTGAACCAAAATATTGGGATTATAAATTAGGTAGAATGATAAATTTAAAATAAAGAATAGTAAAAAAATTAGTAAGAAATGAGGACTAAAAATGGCAAATATATTAATTGGTGGAGATTTTGTACCAACCCAATCAAATTATAAATATTTTATAAAAAATGATTTAGAAAATTTATTTGGTAAGGATTTATTTAATTTATTAATAAATGCAAATTATAAAATATTTAATTTAGAAGCCCCAATAACTAATTGTAATAAAAAAATCTCTAAAGAGGGGCCGAATTTAAAAATCAATCCTGAAATTATTAAAGGAATAAAAAAATTAAAAATAAATTTATTTTCTTTAAGCAATAATCACATATTAGACTATGGAGAACAAGGCTTAATTGACACTATTAAATATTTAAATCAATGTAACATTTCATATGTTGGAGCTGGAAACAATTTAAAAGATGCATCAAAAATATTTACATTTGAAATAAATAAATTAAAAATAGGTGTGTATTCATGTACAGAACATGAGTACACTTTAGCTACAAATAATACCTCAGGAGCAAATCCCTTTGATGCTTTATATAGTTTAGATCATATTTTTGAAGCAAAGCAAAAAGTAGACTATTTAATAGTAATATATCATGGAGGGAAGGAATATTATAAATATCCAACTCCATATTTGCAAAAAGTATGCAGAAGAATTGCAGAAAAAGGAGCAGACTTAATATTATGTCAACATAGTCATTGCATTGGAACATATGAAAATTATATGAATTCAAAAATATTATATGGGCAAGGAAATTTTCTTTTTGACAGAAATGATTCCCGCCATTTTTTAGAAAAACAAACAGGGTTGCTTGTATCTTTAGAAATAGATGATGTGAATAATAAAATAATTCCATCACTAATTCCTATAAAAAAACAAAAAGAAAAAATCTTTTTAGCTGATGAAAATGAAAAGGCACAAATTTTAAAACAATTAAAAGAAGATTCAGAAAAAATAATAAATGATAGTTTTATAAAAAATAATTATAATAAAATTTCCAAAATAGATGGTGGTAGATATTTAGTGAGACTATCAAAAATTGGAACTTTACTTGTGGCAGTAGATAATAAATTTTTTAAAAGCAAAATATTTAATCATTATTTTATTCCATTTAATTCTAAACAAAGGCATACTTTAGAAAATATGCTTCAATGTGAAGTGCATAATGAACTCGTTTTAAATTATTTAAAAAATGTAAATAATAAAGGTAACAACAAATGAAGATTTTAAATGTTTCTACATCAAGTTTAGTTTATAATGGCATTGGGATTGTTTTGCTAAATTATTATCAGAATATAAAAAATAATGATATTCAATTAGATTATATATCTCCAAGTGTAGTTCCAATAGAATTAAAAAAATCTTTTACAGTAAGAGGAAATAATATATTCGAATTAACACACAATAATAAAAAAATGAGACAAAAAAGGCCTATAAAATATTGTATTAAATTATATAAGATTATTAAAAGGGAAAATTATGATATTATACATGTTCATGGCTCAAGTTCAATGATGGTTATGGAACTATTAGTTGCTAAATTTGCTGGCGTTAAATTTAGGATAGCTCATAGTCATAATACCAAATCTGACAATAAAATTTTAAATTTTCTTTTCCGCCCTTTATTTAAAAAAAGCTATACACATGCTTTTGCTTGTGGAAAGGAAGCTGGTATTTGGCTTTTTGGAAATCATGCAAATTTTAAAATAATTCCTAATGGAAAAAATTGTGATTTATATGAATATAATATAGACACTAGAAAAAAAATTAGAAAAAAATATAATTATTCTGAAAATGATATTGTAATTGGGCATATTGGAAATTTCATTGAACAAAAAAATCATAAGTTTTTACTAAAGATTTTTAAAGAATTAACTTTAATAGATAAAAATTACAAATTATTACTTATTGGCTTTGGAAATTTATTAGATGAAATTAAGATACTTTCAAAGCAATTAAAATTAGATAATCAAGTTCTTTTCTTAGGACAAGTACCGGTTGAAGAAACTGCTAAGATTATTCAAGGTATGGATATTATGGTATTTCCTTCATTATTTGAAGGCTTTCCAAATGTTTTAATAGAATGTCAAATTTCAGGTTTACCATGTGTGATTTCTGATAAAATTACAAAAGAAGTTAAAATAACAGATTTAGTTTATTTTAAGTCAATTAATAAATCTCCAAATAATTGGGCAAATTTTATAAAAACAATTAATACAACATCAAGACTAAAAAATAAATCTAAAGTCAAACAGCAAATTGTTAACGCTGGATTTGATATTAAAGAAAACGCTAAAATGTTAGAACAGTTTTACATGAATATTTATAAAAGAAACTTATAAAGAGACAATATAAAGTGAAATGGAGAAAAGTAATATGAAAGAATTAATTCTTTTAATAAAAAAAGATATTATTGCTTATGATAGTTCCTTATCATTAAATAAACTTAAATTTAAAGATTTTATATATCGCTATGTAAAAACTCCAGGCTTTAAAGTTACAACAAATATGCGTTTGTGTAAATGGCTTGAAAATAAAAAATTATTAAAACCAATATATTTATTAATACGCATAAAATACCGAAAATTACAAGTAAAATACGGAATACAAATAGGTCATCAACTTACGGTTGGGGGCGGGATAGCAATTAATCATTATGGTGGAATTGTTATAGGACCTAGTACTATTATAGGTGAAAATTTTAGTATTCGTCAAAATATTACTATAGGCCATTCAAAACACAAAACTCCTATAATAGGCGATAATGTAATGGTTGGAGCTGGTGCCATTATAATAGGTGGAGTTGTGATTGGTAATAATGTTACAATAGGGGCCGGTTCAGTTGTAACTAAATCATTTCCTGATAATTCAATAATAGCAGGCAATCCAGCTAAAATAATTGGCTATAATGATAATGGCCAAAATTCAATATGATAATAGCCTGTTTAGGAGGTAAATAATGAATAAAATATCTTATTGTTTAAAATATATCAAGGATATCAATTTGAAAATATTTATAACAAAATCCTTACGAAAAATATTTTATAAAAAAGATTCTAAATTAGCTTGGAAAATTAATGAATATAATGAACAATCAATAAAAAATTATTTAGATAAAGAATTAAAAAAAACTGATTTAAAAATAGAAGATGAAATAAAATTTAGAAATTCCAATGTTCCTAAAAGTCCTATTTGGATTATGTGGTGGCAAGGTGAAGAAGTAGCTCCAGAAATTGTAAAATGTTGCATAAATAGCATTAGAAAAAATTGCAATGGTCATGAAATTATAATAATAACAGAATCAAATATTTCTAATTATGTAAAGTTACCTGAGTTTATTTATAGTAAACTTGAGAAAGATAGTATTACAAAAACTCATTTGTCAGATATAATAAGACTATCATTATTATATTTATATGGTGGATTATGGATAGATTCAACGGTATTTGTGTCTCAACCTATTCCTGAAGATTTATTTCAAAAAAAATTTTTCTCAATTAATTTTGGAATAAAAACAAAAGATCCATCGCATGGACGTTGGACTACATTTCTTATGTTTAGTAAAAAAAATAATAAATTAGTTAAGCTTACTTTAGAATATCATTTAAAGTATTGGTGTAACCATGATATTATTATTGATTATGTTTTTTTTGATCATATTATAAATTATATAATAGAACAAAATGATGATTGTTATAAGATGATTAGAGATATTCCTAAAAATAATCCCGAAGTTTTCTCATTATTTAAAATTTTAAATAAATCAGATATAAATTGGAACATTAATAAATTAAGTAAAGACACAATATTTTATAAATTAAGCTATAAACATGAATTAATAAAAGAAAAAGATGGTATTAAAACCATTTATGGAAAGATTGTAGATGATTTTTTATGAATAATATATATGTATTATGGTGGCAAGGAATAGAAAATGCACCAGATATAATAAAAATATGCCATAATAGCTTGTTAAAAAATTATAATCCCAAAACCCAAAAAATACATCTAATAACTAAAGATAATTACAAGGAATATGTAAATATTCCAAGGTACATTATGGATAAAGTAGAAAAGAAAATAATTTCTATTACGCATTTATCAGATATTATAAGATCAATGATTTTAT
This sequence comes from uncultured Bacilli bacterium, assembly GCA_947600335.1. Lineage (GTDB taxonomy): Bacteria > Bacillota_I > Bacilli_A > RF39 > UBA660 > MGBC108787. Next base: position 68,730 of record CANQGB010000001.1, read on the forward strand.
ATAATTATGGTGGATTATGGATAGATGCTTCAATTTTTATTACTGGAAAAATTGATAATAGTATTTTTAAAAAAGAGTTTTTTATAAAAAAAAATCCTATGGCTGAAAAAGATGATATAACTTCTAAATGGCAAGGTTTTTTAATGGGAGGCAAGAAAGGATATAAACTTTTTAAAATAATGGTCGATTTTTGGCTTGATTATTGGCAAAAGGAAACTCAATTAATAGAATATTTATTGATTGATCATATCTTTTATATTGCTTATAAAGAAAATTTAGAAATACATAAAGATTTTGATAATAATGAATCGTTTTATTATCCTATTGATTATTTTCAAAAAATGTTAAATAAAAAATATAATGAAAAACTATTCAATGAAATTTGTTCTAATGAGAAATTTATTAAGTTAACATATAAGTTAAAATTAAAAGAGGAACAAGATGACAATTTAACATACTATGGATATCTTAAAAAGGAGTATAAATAAAGATGAAATATTATTATGATAAATTAAAGATAAATTTTAAAAGAAATTTTAATCATGAGCGTATTAAAAAATATGGTTTTAAATTAGCAATTTATAATTTTTTAAATTTTTTAATGCATCGAAATGATTCAAATTTACAACATAGGATAATACAAAAAAGAGATAAAATTGTACAAAAATATTTGTATAAAAATTATTATGAATTGATAAAGAAATTTGGTGACTATTAATGATAAAAGTAATGGAATCAAAAAAAAATAAAAAAGATTATAATATTAAATTACTATCTTGTAATGTTGTATCACCAATTGGAGCCGGTTGCAAAGCTCCATTAGATGTATCTAATATAATTAAAGATAAGTATCACTATAAGGAAAAAAATATAAATTTATATGAATCTAATAACAAGTTAATAAATAAATTGAAAGGTATAATTTTTTCAATTCGCAGAATTATCAATATTTTATTTACAAATAATAAAACTTTTTATATTATTCAAAGTAATTATTTTCAATATCCATTTTATGCAAAAATATTCACAAATTTATGGGAGAAAATATTATCAAGTAAAAATATAATACTTTTAATTCACGATATAAATGGACTTAGATATCTTCAAGAAGATTATTTAAAAAAAGAAATTAAAATTTATAATTGTGCTAAATATATAGTCGCTCATAATTATGCAATGAAAAAATTTTTGATTGAAAGTGGCATAGATAAACAAAAGATATATGAATTAGAATGTTTTGATTATTTGTGTAGTAATGAAATTATAAAGCATGCTAAGAATAATAAATTAGAAATTTGCTATGCTGGTAATTTAAGTAAAAATAAATCAAAATTTTTATATCAAATAGATAGTAAAAAACTTAACTTTACATTAAATATATATGGTCAAGGAATTGATAAAAATATTAGTGATAATATAATTTATAATGGCACTTATAATTCTGGTGATGTTCGTAAAACTTTAGTTGGGGATTTAGGTCTGGTATGGGATGGTGAATACGATGAAAATGATGAAGACAAATATTATAAAAATTATACTAAATATAATAATCCTCATAAATTATCTTGCTATTTAGCAGCTGATTTACCAGTCATAGTTTGGAAAAAATCAGCTATAGCTAAATTTGTTAAAGAAAATAATATTGGTTATTTAATCAATAATATTTATGATATAAATAAAATAAATCAAACTGATTATGAAATCAAAAAAAAGAATGCCAAGGAAATAGGAAAAAAAGTTCGAGAAGGTTATTATACATCAAATGTGCTTGAAAAGATAATAAATGATATTGAAAAATCACTAGAATAATTTTTTTGAATTGGTAAGGTTAGAATTAAATTAATTAATATTGTTAATAAATATTATAAAAGTTATTCATTGCTGTGCGTGCATTGATTTTAGTGAAGGGGATGAAATTTATTATGAAAAATATTTCAGAAAAATTATTCTTTTTATCATATGGAATTTATTTAATTTTTACTATTCTAGACTCATCTTTTTATTCTACTTACATTCATACTTATTTAAACTATATTATGATAATATGTACTTTTATATTAATATTTTCTGAATTACTGAATAAAAAAATATCAATTAAAGAATTATGCTTATTATTCATATGTGGATTTTTATTTATTTTATTATTTATGCATTTAAATGGACCAACAATGCTTCCTTTATTTTTTTATATATATAGTTCAAGAAATGTGGATTTTAATAAAATAGCTAAGTTTACTATTATTATTTGTTCTCTTTTATTGATTTTTATAGTTACAAGTGCATTTTTAGGTATAATTGAAAATTACAAAAATGTAAGTGCTGATAGAGTAAGAATATATCTTGGTTTTAGATATCCATTATATCCACAAATGATTTTATTTAATATTATAATGTGTGATTTTTATACACATAGAAAAAAAATTTCTATACGCAGGGCATTATTTTGGTGTTTAGTAAATTATTGGATGTTTTCTTATACTAATGCAAGGTTATCATTTTATTTAGCTACTATAATAATTATAACGTTATATTATTTACAAAATAAAACTTGTTATTTAGAAAAGCGAAAATTATTACTTAAACTTTGCATATTAGCTTTTCCTATATCTAGTTTGTTTAGTCTTTATATAACTTTTAATTACGATAATTCTAACATTATGATGAGAAATTTAAATGAATTTTCAAATGGTAGATTATATTTTGGTAAAAAATCTTTATCTGAATATCCAATAAATTTATTAGGTAATAATGTATCATATTTTGGCGCCGGACTAGATATTTATGGGAATAAAAATGTCAATGTTTATAATTATGTTGACTGTTTATATATTAGCCTTTTAGAAAAATATGGAATAATTTTTAATGTTTTATTTTTAATATTTATAACATATATTTCTTATAAAATAGCAGATAGTAAAAATTATTTCCTTCTATTAATATTTGTTGGGTATGCGATTCATGGTATTATTGATGATTCAGGAATTCTTTTAAATTATAATGCATTTTGGCTTTCTATTAGTGGTTTTTTCAGAAAAAAATTATAAAATTAGTTGATGATATTAGCAATAATATATAATATTTTTACTATATAAAGTATACATTTGATAAGTATAATGATAAGATTTTATCTTTATTCTCTGTAATAAATACTATTTTAATTAATTTTGATGTAAATTAATTAAAAGTTTTAGGAGTTAGATAATTAAAGAAAGGAAACATTAAAAATGAAATATGATTATGTAATAGTAGGTTCAGGATTATTTGGAGCAACATTTGCCAATTTAGCAAAAAAGGATGGCAAAAAAGTGTTAGTTATTGAAAAGAAAAATCATCTTGGAGGTAATATATATACTGAAAATATTGAAGGAATAAATGTCCATAAATATGGAGCTCATATATTTCATACAGATTATAAAGATGTCTGGGATTATGTTAATTCCTTTGTTGAGTTTAATAGATATACTAATTCACCTATAGCTCGAATAGGTAATGAAATATATAATATGCCATTTAATATGAATACCTTTTCTAAAATATGGAGTGATGTATTTACCCCAAAAGATGCATTAAGACATATTAATGAAGAAAGACAAGAAATAACTGGTGAACCCAAGAATTTAGAAGAACAAGCCATAAGTTTAGTAGGAAGAACAATCTACGAAAAGTTAGTTAAAGGCTATACTGAAAAACAATGGAATAGAGATTGCAAAGATTTACCAGCCTTTATCATTAAAAGATTACCAGTAAGGTTAACTTATGATAACAATTATTTTAATGATAAATATCAAGGAATTCCAATTGGCGGATATACCAAACTAATTGAAAAAATGTTAGAAGGAATAGAAATAAAATTAAATATTAATTATTTAGACAATAAAGATTATTATAAAACAATTGCTAAAACAGTAGTTTACACTGGAGCAATAGATGAATATTTTGATTACTGTTTAGGAAAATTAGAATGGCGCAGTTTAAGATTTGAAACGCAAGTATTAGAAGAAGCAAATTATCAAGGTAATGCTGTAGTCAATTATACTGGTCATGAAGTAGAATACACGAGAGTAATAGAACATAAACATTTTGAGTTTGATACAACAAGCCCCAAAACCATAATAACTTATGAATATCCGGAAGATTATCAAGAAGGAATGGAAAAATATTATACCGTAAATGATGAAAAGAACAATGAATTAGCAAATAAATATAAAGAGTTAGCCAAAAAAGAAGATAATGTAATATTTGGTGGAAGACTAGCAGAATATCAATATTATGATATGGATGATGCAATAAAATCATCTATAGAAAGTTATAAAGAAGAAAATAAATAGAAAGGACTAAATATGGCGAAAAAAAGTATTGCTAGAAATTATATTTATAATTTAATATATCAAATATTAGCCATTATTATTCCCATAATTACGACACCATATTTATCAAGAGTATTAGGAGCTGAAAATATAGGAATATATAGTTATACATTATCAATAACAACATATTTTATTCTTTTTGGCTCTCTTGGTGTAGCTACATATGGTAAAAGAGAAATTGCTTATGTTCAAGAAAAAAAGTATGAGCGAAGCAAAATATTTTTTGAAATTATAATAATGAGATTTTTAACACTTAGTATTTCATTACTGGCTTTTTATTTATGCTTTTGTCAAAAAGGTGAGTATTCAGTTTATTATCAGATACTACTATTAGAGATACTAGCTAGTTGTATAGATATTAGCTGGTTTTTCCATGGGCTAGAGGAATTTAAAAAAACGGTTACTAGAAATATAATAATAAAATTAATGAGTGTCATATGTATATTTTTATTTGTAAAAACTTCAAATGACTTATTAATTTATTTTTGCATCTATACCTTGTCAAATTTCATTGGAAACATCTCATTATGGTTTTATTTGCCCAAATATATCGAAAAAATTGAAATTAATAAGTTAAATATTCTTAAACATATTAAGCCTGTATTTATTTTATTTATCCCTCAGATAGCAACACAAATATATACTGTTTTAGATAAAACAATGATTGGAACAATTATTTTAGATAAATCAGAAGTAGGTTTTTATGAACAAGCACAAAAAATAGTAAAAATATTACTAGCAATTGCAACATCGCTTGGAACAGTAATGATGCCCAGAATTTCATTAGCCTTTGCAAAACATGAAAATGATAAAATAAAAAAATATATGAATAAATCATTTGCTTTTATATCCATGTTAGCATTTCCAATTATGTTTGGAATAATTAGTGTATCAGATAGTTTTGTACCACTATTTTTTGGCAATGGTTATAGCAAAGTAGCAATACTAATACGGGTTATTAGTCCTATTGTTATACTGATTGGGATAAGTAATGTAATTGGTACTCAATATTTACTTCCAACAAAGCAACAAGCAAAATATACATTTTCTGTAATTACTGGAGCAATTGTCAATTTTATTTTAAATTTTATTCTAATAAAAAAATATTGGTCCATTGGTGCATCAATAGCTACTGTAATCGCTGAGTTATCAGTAACCGTAGTGCAATTAATATTAGTAAGACAAGATATAAGAATATGGGATATAATTAAGACAACACATAAATATATAATCAGTTCAATAATTATGTTTTTAATTAGTATGCTAATTGCGTATGTTCTACCAGTTGGAGCAGTAACCATGATTATACAAATTGTTGTTTCAGTAATTGTATACTTTATGATATTGGTATTAATGAAAGATGATTTGATTTTTGAAGGATTATATAAAATAAAAAAATTTTTAGTAATATAAATAAATTATTGGATATTATTGAACAAAATGTTCCACTTACTGCTAATGAGATAATGGCTAAACTATATATTAAATCAAAAAATACATTGAAAAATAAGTATATACATCCAGCTATAAAATCGGGATTAATAAAACAAACAAGTCCTGATAAACCTAATAGCAAAAATCAAAAGTATTATAAAGAATAGCTGAAAAATAAAATATAAAATTGACTTTGAAAAAAGTAGAGCTTTTTATTTGAAAAATGGCGTGTCTGCTTTTGACAATAATAAAGAATACATATTAAATTTAATTTCTAAAAAAATGACAAATTTTTTTAACTATAAATAAAGTGAATATGAACCACCTCAACCCCCTCCATTTTCAAAATTAATTTCTTGCTAAACATCCCCATTAGTGATATAATCTAACTGTACTGTGAAAGGAGGGATAGTATGACTAAAGTAGTGGTAAGCGATGGTAATGTTGATAGTGCTTTAAAGAAATTTAAAGTAAAATTCGCTAAAAGTGGAGTCCCTTCTGAACTAAAGAAAAGAAAACATTATGCCAAACCAGGTATAAGAAGAAGAGAAGCTAAAAAAGAAATGATTAAAAATGCTCGTAAACATAACAAAAACTATTAATAAAGGTGATTACAAATGAATAATCAAATTGCAAATGATTTAGTTACGGCTATGAAAGAACAAGACAAATTTAAATTATCTGTTCTTCGGATGCTAAAAAGTGCTCTTCAATTAGAAAAAATAAATCAAAAACGAGAATTAGAAGATAACGAAGTAATTAATGTTATTAAAAAACAAGTTAAGATGCGTTTAGATTCTATTGCTGAATTTGCCAAGTTTAATAAGACAGAAGAAATAGCCAATTTAGAAAAAGAAATAGCTATCTTAAAAGTTTATTTACCTGAAGAATTAAGCGATGAAGCTATCGAAACTAAAATAAACGAAGCTTTTGCGAAAATTAACCCAACTAGTATCAAAGATATGGGTTTAATAATGAAAAAATTACAAAGTATCAGTGCTGTTGCCGACATGAGTAAGGTTTCTCAAATCGTTAGAGAAAAATTAAACAACTTATAAGGCTAATAGCTTTTTTTAATTTTAAGCATAAACTATAGAACCATAATCTATAGTTTTTTATTTGCTTAACTAATCATATACTTATATAGGTGATTCTATGCATCTTTATAAAACCATGAAAAACTTTTTGTTAGACCAAGATTACTACATCGACATCTTCCAAGATTTTATTCATGTGTTTAATTATATCGACATTTTAAAACTTGAAGAAACCAAAGTTATTTTAGATATGCCCAATTTTAATTTAGAAATCAAAGGCCAAGATTTAGTAGTTAAAAGATTAGAAAAAAAAGAAATCTTAATTCAAGGAACCATTGAGGGAGTGAATCTAAAGCGATGATTAAAAAATATATTTATCTCAAATGTAAAATCAAAAACAAAAATCGTTTACTACTAAAACTTTACAAAAACAACATCAATGTTTATGACATAATCTATAAGAATAATGAAATCTACATCAAAGTTTTAGAAAGCGACGAAGCTAAAATCAACAAAATATATGGCTACAAATTCTATTATTATAGTGATAGTGGAATTTTTAAACTAAAAAAAGAAATTCCTTTTATTCAAATTCTTGAAATAATCATGTTTATCTTCTGGGTTAATTTTTTTTCCAGTTTTATATATGAAGTCCAAGTTATTCATTCCAATAAAGACATTCGCGAACTCGTGCGGCTAAATCTCGAAGAAAGAGGTATCAAACGTTTAAACTTAAAAAAAGACTTTAACGAAATTGAACAAATTAAAGAAGAAATTAAAAATTTATACAAAGACCAAATCGAGTGGTTAGAAATTGAAAATGTTGGCATGAAATACATTGTTCGCATCGAAGAACGAATCATCAATAACTACGATAACAGTCCCCAGTATTGTCATATAGTTGCAAAAAAAAGTGGAGTCATCGAAAGTATTGTTGCGACCGAGGGCGAAGTTTTAGTTCATGATGGCAAATATGTCACCGAAGGCGAAATCCTCATCTCTGGTGAAATTCTTAAAGATACCGAAATAAAAAATAATGTCTGTGCTACTGGCCAAGTCCTAGCCGAGGTTTGGTATACCACTAAAGTAAGTCTACCCTTAAACTATGTCGATCAACAATATACTGGTAAAAAGCGTTTAAATCTCCGCGTAAAAAGTGATACCTTCAATTATAAAATCTTTAAAAGCCGTTTAAATAACTATGTTGAAGAAGAACAAAAACTCTTTGATTTCTTTGGCCTTTCTTTTTACAAAATTACCGAACGCGAAGTCATTAGTGAAAATGAATCATATACCATGGAAGAAGGCCTTGCAAAGGCACAAGAACTAGCTGATGAAAAAGTCAACTTAAAACTCCAAGAACCCGAACACATAAAATTGCGAAAAGTTTTGAAAAAAAGTCTAAATAATAGTACAATAGATGTAGAACTATTTTATGTAGTCATCGAAGATATTACAAATCAAGTCGAATATCAAATAGAATTAAAGGATGGGAGTTTAGATGATACTAGAAACACTAACTAATGCAATATTAGATGTATGGCCAATGCTCGTAATTTTTTTGGTTGTTTTAATTACCATTCGGGTAGGCTATCTTAAAATCAATCATGAAAAATTAGTTTTTTATCGAGAATTTATCAATTTAATGTTTGTAATTTATATTCTCTTATTATATCAATTACTAACAACTACCGAGTTAAATAAAATGAGTGGTTTAAACATTGTTCCTTTTACGGAAATATTTCGCTATGAAATCGGCAGTCCTTCCTTTATTTATAATGTAATCGGCAATATTTTGATTTTTATTCCTTTTGGCTATTTTGTATCGATGTATATGAAAGCCACGAAATTTAGTCATATTTTAGCGGTTAGTTTAATTACTAGTTTAACTGTTGAATTAGTTCAACTCCATATTGGACGCAGTTTTGATATTGATGATATTATTTTAAATGTATCGGGAAGTATTTTAGGTTTTTTGTTATTTATTGGTCTAACCGCGATAAAAAAACATTTGCCGAGAATCTTTCAAAGTGATTTATTTTATAATATAATATGTTTGCTTATTTTAGTAGTAGTTATCATTTACTTTACTAAAATTATAGGATTAGGGTGGTTTTAGTGGATGTCACAATCAATAATGAATTTAACTATGAACAAGATTATCAATATTTAAGCGATGTTATAAATCTCACAGCTAAGCATGAACAAGTTACAACTGCTTATGCGGAAATTACATTTGTGAATGAAGAAAAAATTCAAGAAATTAATCGCGAATATCGGCATATTGATAAAGTTACGGATGTCATTTCTTTTGCCTTTGAAGACAATCAAGATTTTCAAATGGAAGATTTTCGTTTTCTGGGGGAAATTTACATCTGTATTCCGCGGATGCAAGAACAAGCACGAGAATATGGTCATCTGGAAAAACGCGAGTTAGCTTTTCTGACTGTTCATGGTCTTTTACATTTACTTGGTTATGACCATCAAACCCCAGAAGAGGAAAAAGTAATGTTTGGTATTCAAGAGGAAATCTTAAACGAAGCAAATATAAAAAGGTAGTGGTAATAAATGAAAAGTGGATTTGTAAGTATTATTGGTCGCCCTAATGTTGGGAAAAGTACGCTTTTAAATACGATTATTAATGCTAAAATTGCTATTACCTCTGATAAAGCCCAAACAACCCGCAATATAATTCAAGGAATTTACAACGAAAAAGATACCCAAATTGTTTTTATGGATACTCCAGGTATTCACAAACCAGAAACGAAACTCGGGAAAATTTTAAACAAAGAATCTTATGCTCTCATGAAAGATGTCGATGCTATTTTATTGGTTGTCGATGCCTCATCTTCTTTAGGTAAGGGTGATAAATTTATCATTAACAGTTTAAATGCCAAAGAAATACCCGTTATTTTAGTTTTAAATAAAATAGATAAAATAAAACCTGAACAAATCTTACTCATGATTGAAGCCTATAAAGATTTATATCCTTTCGCTGACATTGTTCCAGTCAGTGGTTTAAAAAACGATAATGTCGACCGCCTAATTACAGTCATTAAAAAATACCTAACCGATGATGTAAAATACTTTGATGATGATACCATCACGAGTAATAGTAAATATTTTATGATCAGTGAACTAGTTCGCGAAAAACTGCTTAATGTGACAATCGAAGAAGTTCCGCATAGTATTACTTGTGTTACTACCAATTTTGAAGAAAAACCCGATATAATCAATATCAATGTCGACATTATAGTTGATAGAGATTCCATTAAAAAAATCGTTATTGGCAAAAATGGCGACCGCTTAAAAAAAGTTGGAACACTAGCTCGCCAAGATATTGAACAAATGCTCCATAAAAAAGTCTATCTAGAACTTTATGTCAAAACTATCAAGAAATGGCGCGAGAAAGAAAAACTCTTAAATGAATTAGGATTTAAGGAATTTGAATAAAATTTAAAATTTTTACCCATGATATAGTTAGAAAGAAGAGGGTAAAAATGGATAAAAAAACCGCTTGGGAAAAATTTAAAAAAAGTGGTAAAGTGGAAGACTACTTAACATATGCTAAAATAAAGAGAAGTGAAGAATAATGCTAACCAAAGTAGAAGGAATAGTTATAAGTGAAACACCTTATGGTGAAACTTCGAAAATCATTAATTTACTCACGAAAGAATATGGAATCATAGGCATAATAGGCAAGGGGGCTAATTCCTTAAAAAGTCCCTTACGAGCAGTTACTTTAAAATATACCTATGGTTTTTTTCATATCTATTATAAAGAAAACAAACTATCCATATTAAAAGAAGTCGATGTTATTGATGATTTAAAAACTATCAAAAATGATATTATCTTAATAAGTTATTTGAGTTATTTAGTAGATTTAGCCTATCAAGTATCCAAACAAAGTAGTGAATTAGGAATATATGAAATCTTAATCGCCGGGATTAAAAAAATTAATCAAGGCATGAATCCTTTAGTCATAACTAATATTATTGAACTAAAATTATTGCCTTTTTTAGGCGTTGGCTTAGAACTCGATAAATGTATCATCTGTGGTACCAAAAACAATATTCTAACTATTGATGCTGATAAAGGCGGCTATGTCTGTCAAAAATGCTATACGGATGAAGTGCTTGTGAGCAATAAAACCTTAAAACTCATTCGTTTATATTACTATGTTGAACTCGATTCCATCACCGAATTAAAAATCAGCAAAGAAGTCATTGACGAAATCAATCGCTTTATTGACCGTTACTATGAAAGGTATACTGGTTTATATCTTAAAAGCAAACAATTTTTACAAAAAATGCTCAAAATGTCCTAGTATTTAGACTTATCTTATTATATAATAACCTTCATTTATAAATGGAGGTTTTAAAATGCTTGCTAATATTAAAAACGAAGCCCTACAATCTAGTTTAATCATTGCGAATCCAAGTTATGATAAACACCATACCACTTACCAAAATATCGATAAAATGATGATAGTTGGTGGCGATAATTTTCACGAATGCCTAGACAAATTAAACTTACCAGAAGATTATAATCGAGCCTTATGTGTCTGTGGTAGTGGCGACCAAGTTCTCGAGTTAGCTTATCGCCAATTTTCTAATATCACGGCTTTTGATATCAATAAAATTTCTCGCCATATTTTAAACTTAAAACTAGCCGCCATTCGTAATTTCACTTATCCTGAATACCTAAACTTTCTTCAAAATCCTTTTACTCCTGACCAAATAGCTACATTAGAAAATTCGATGTCACCCGAAACTTTCGCCTATTTTAACTATTTATTAAAAATGAATAAAGCCTCAGCCATTTATAACTCATTTTGTACTCACAAATACCTAACTAATCCTTTAGCTAAAAGTTTTCTTAATCGTAATTTTTCTTTTTATCAAGAACGAGAATATTATACTTTAAAACAAAATCTCCCTAACAGTTCCATTACTTTTCAAGAAATGAATATTTTTGAACCCCAAACTTTATCGCAAAGTTATCACTTAATTTATTTTAGTAATATTTTATTATTCCAAAACGATTTCCCAAACTTTAAAACCGAAATCTTACCTAATTATCTTAATCATTTAGCTCCTGGTGGCATATTAGTTTTAGATTATTTACATCATTATGCGGGAAAAACCATCATGTCTGACTGTCTATCCCAAGAATACGACCTTTTATATCATAAAATCGAAACCTACTTTAGTGATGTAGTTAATCTCAATTTTTCCGTTAAATCCTCCGGTTTTGGTCACGGTATAAAATCCGATGATTTAGTCTTAGCCATCAAAAAAAATTAAATTCCCCACCAAAAGCATACACTTATAGAGAAAAGACTTGTGTTTAAAAGCCTTTTTTGATAAAATACAAATGGCTAAAAAATTAGCAAATAAACATGCTTTAGGGATTAGTTTATCGAGTGCCGAAGAGGTGATAAATTTAAGTTGAACTAAGCAGATGTTATAACGAAGGAGAGTGTAATTATGGCCGTAGTTTCTATGAGTTATTTATTAGAAGCTGGAGTTCATTTTGGACATCAAACTAAAAGATGGAATCCTAAAATGAAACAATATATTTTTACTGCAAGGGATGAAATACATATTATTAATCTAACTAAAACAGTAGAAAAATTAGAAGAAGCATATCAAGTTATTAAAGATATCGCTGTTAATGGAGGTACTTTTCTATTTGTAGGTACTAAAAAACAAGCAAGTGAAGTTGTTAAAGAAGAAGCCATGCGCAGCAACAGTTACTATGTTAACGAACGTTGGCTAGGTGGAACATTAACTAACTTTAGAACTATTCGTAAAAGAGTAAAACGTTTAGAAGAAATTGAAGAAATGGAAAAGAATGGAACTTTTGAAGTTTTACCGAAAAAAGAAGTTATTGGACTTAAAAAAGAATATGATAAATTAAATAAAGTTTTATGTGGTATTCGCGAAATGTATAAATTACCCCAAGCTATCATCATTGTTGACCCGAAAAAAGAATTAAATGCAATTCGTGAAGCCAGAAAATTAAATATACCCGTTTTTGGTTTAGTTGACACTAACTGTGACCCAGATGATGTTGATTATTGTATTCCTGGTAATGATGATGCTGTTCGTTCAGTTAAAGTCGTTATGGGTGTTTTAAACAATGCCATTTGTGAAGCTAAAAACTTAGAAATTGTTGATTATGTAACTGAAGATGAAAAATCTAAACCATTTAGTAAGGAAACTATAACTAATGATACCGAAGTTAAAAAAGAAAGCAAAAAAGAAAAAGTTGAAAAAAAGATGCCTGAAGAAGTAGTTGAAACTAAGACTGAGAAAGCAAGTGACAACGACTATGAATCTATGACTTTAACAGATTTAAAGAAAATTGCTAAAGAACAAGGTATTAAAGGTTATTCAACAATGAAAAAAGAAGAAATTATCAGTAATTTAAAATAAAGAAAGCGAGGATATTATGGAAATAACTGCAAGTTTAGTTAAAGAATTAAGAGAAAAAAGCGGCGCTGGCATGATGGATTGCAAAAAAGCTCTTGCTGAAAGTAATGGTGATATTGATAAAGCTATCGATTATTTAAGAGAAAAAGGTATTGCCAAAGCTACGAAAAAAGAAAGTCGGATTGCGGCTGAAGGATTAGCTAATATTTATCAAAAAGGCAATAAAGCTGTGATTTTAGAAATAAATTCAGAAACTGATTTTGTTAGTAAAAATGAAGAATTTACTAGTATGTTTCCTGTTATTGGTGAAGCTATTTTAAATAGTGATGCTAAAACTTTAGCTGAAGCTTTAGAAGTAAAATTAGAAGATGGCACCATTAATGATTTAATTGTTGCTAAAACTGCTAAAATTGGTGAAAAAATATCATTCCGGCGCATGGAAGTAGTTGAAAAAGATGATTCGGAAGTCTTTGGCGCTTACTTACACATGGGTGGTAAGATTGCCGCTTTAACAGTTTTAAAAGGTAACAACGAAGAAGTAGCCAAAGATGTAGCTATGCAAGCCGCAGCTATGCGCCCAAGCTATGTTAATATTGCTGATGTTCCAGCTGATGTTGTAGAAAAAGAAAAAGAAATCTTAAAAGAACAAACGGTTAATGAAGGAAAACCAGAAGACATTGCCGTCAAAATGGTTGAAGGTCGTATTAAAAAATTCTATAAAGAAGTATGTTTAGCCGAACAAGCCTTCATTAAAGATGGCGACATCACTGTTAGTCAATATGCTAAAAACAATGGTTGTGAAATCAAAGCTATGATTCGTTATGAAGTTGGTGAAGGTATGGAAAAAAGAAATGAAGACTTTGCTAGCGAAGTAATGAGTCAAATCAAAAATAATTAGACACTATTTGACAAGTGTCTTTTTAATTTCCGTAAAATAAGCTAATTTATGCTATAATATGTTTATGGTGGTTTAAATGAAGCAGTACAAAAAATTAATAATAAAAATATTTAAATTATTTGCCTTTGGCATCATGATTTGGTTATTTATATACCTGGGAACTAGAGACTATGAAGCTGACATCCCGGACAATATTCGTTTTGCTAATGAATATATTGACATCTCTAAAAACAATGTGTTTGATTACACCAAAAATGAAGAAATAATTCAACTCTTAAATAATGGCAGTGGCATAATTTTTATGGGCTTTTCTTCCAATATCTGGAGTCATTATTATGCTGATTATTTAAACAAAGCCGCTTTAGATAATGATATTGATAAAATATACTATTATGATTTTAATCGCGACCGTTCAATCAACAATGCTACTTATGAAAACATTGTCAAAAGATTAAAACCCCATATCATATTAACTGATACTAATCGAGCCGATTTATCAGCTCCCACTGTGGTTATTGTCAAAAATGGTAGTGTTATTTATTACAATGATGAAGTCAATACCATTCGTGGAGAAGTTCAACCGGAAGAATACTTTACAGACTACAAGAAAAACTATGTCTACAATGAATTTGTTAATGCAATAAAATTATATAAAGGAGAATTAGAATAATGCAAAATGAAACAAATGGCTATGTCGGTTTTAGTATTTTCTTTTTAATCATCATCGCGATTGTCATTTTGGGTACTTATTTTTTATACAGTGATGAAAAGAAAGATACGCGTTCTAAAACTTCCACGCAAGAAGTAACTGATTCTGCACAAGATAAACTGAAAATCGAAAAAAAACAAGATTTAATCTATTTTACCAACGTTGAAACTTTAAGCGAAAAACTTGGCATCACCACTAAAGATGTCGTCATCAATATCAATAGTGAAGATGCTAAAAATGTTAGTCAAATACTAGCAACTACGAAAAAAGAACAAGAAAAAGAAATAAAAACCAAAGCTGATGCTCCTAAAAATACAACTTGTGATTTTACCGAAACCGATGATTTATACGAAACACCTATTCGGGATTACGCTATTTTAGAAGAAGATAATTACATCACTTTAATTATTAACGATAGTTTCTATAATTGTGCTTCATCCTTTGGCATTATCGAAGGGTTCTCAGCTTATACCTTTGACTTAAAAACCGGAAAATTATTAACCGAAGAAGATTTATTAACTAAATATAACTTAACTAAAACTTTATTAAATGACCAGATAAGAAATCATCTAAAAGACACCCAAAACAAAAACACCGAAGATACCATCGATATTACTAAAACGCTATCTAATATGCAATACAATGAAACCTATGCTCTTTATATAAATGATTCAGCCGAATTAGAAGTGAAGTATATTGTCAAAACTGATGGGGTAGATTATAATGATACTATAGTTTTAAATTAAAAAGAAAGGACTTAAATAAATTATATATGAACGTGGAAGAAAAAATGTCTAAAGTCATCAGTGCTTTAGAAAGTAAATTAACAAATATTCGAGCAGGAAGGGCTAATCCCGCCATGTTAAATGGCATTATGGTTCCTTACTATGGCACCCCAACACCTATTCAAAGCCTAGCTAATGTAACAGTTCCGGAAGCTCGCAAACTCTTTATCAAACCTTTTGATAGAAATGTTTTAAAAGATATTGAACGGGCTATAAATGAAGCCAATATTGGAATAACTCCAACTAACAATGGGGAAGTAATTATCTTAACTGTTCCAGAACTAACGGAAGACAGAAGAAGAGAATATGTAAAACAAGCGAAAGCCGTTTGTGAAGAAGCCAAGGTAGCCTTAAGAAATGTTCGCCAAGAAGAAAATGATAAAATCAAAAAAGAAAAATATCCGGAAGATGAAGAAAAACTAATGCTCGAAGATGTTCAAGAAGCTATCAATAAATTTAATAAAAAAGTCGATGAATTAGGTAAAGCTAAAGAAGAAGAATTAATGCAAGTATAGTATTAATTCTTTTTTAAAATACTAATTAGCACTCATTATTGACAACTGCTAACAATTGCGTTATAATTAGCCTCAGAAAGAGGGAATAATTATGTATAATAATCCAGAAGAAAATGGTAATGTTTTAGAAAAATATGGCCGCGACATTGTCCAAAGTGTTATAGATAATAAATTAGACCCGGTAATTGGTCGGGATGAAGAAATTCGTGATGTTATTCGTATTCTTTCCCGTAAAACTAAAAACAATCCCGTTTTAATTGGGGAACCCGGGGTTGGTAAAACAGCTATCGTCGAAGGACTTGCCGAACGAATTGTTGCGGGTGATGTTCCTAGTAGTCTAAAAAATAAAAAAATATTTGAACTCGATATGGGTGCCTTAATCGCGGGTGCTAAATATCGTGGTGAATTTGAAGAAAGATTAAAAGCCGTTTTAAAAGAAATTAAAGATAGTGACGGCGAAATCATCATGTTCATCGATGAAATCCATATGATAGTCGGAGCTGGCGAAAATGGCGCAATGGATGCGGGAAATATGTTAAAACCAATGTTGGCTCGGGGCGAAATTAAGCTTATCGGCGCAACTACTTTAAATGAATATCGTAAATATATCGAAAAAGATGGGGCCCTCGAAAGAAGACTTCAAAAAGTTTTAGTTAAAGAACCTAATGTCTACGATACTATCACAATATTAAGAGGTTTAAAAGAAAGATTTGAAGTTTATCATAAAGTAACGATTAAAGATAATGCTTTAGTGGCTGCTGCTAACTTAAGTGACCGTTATATAACCGATAGATTTTTACCAGATAAAGCTATCGATTTAGTTGATGAAGCTTGTGCTACTATCAAAATGCAAATGGATTCTGTCCCAGTCGAACTAGATACTTTAACCCGAGATATAATGCGGTTAGAAATTGAAAGAGAAGCCTTAAAGAAAGAAAAAGATGAATTATCTAAACAAAGATTAGAAACTATTAATACCGAATTGCAAAAACTCAAAGAAAAAGAAAAAACTTTAAGAACTAAATGGGAAGAAGAAAAAAGTATCAATGACAATATCGGTAAGAAAAAAGAAGAATTAGAACAAGCTAAACATAATCTCGCGATGGCCGAAAATAATTATGACTTGGAAACCAGTGCCAAACTACGGCATGGTGAAATTCCCCATTTAGAAAAAGAACTTAGCGAATTAAAAGCTAAAGCCGAAGGTCAAATTCTAAGTGATACTGTTAGTGAAGATGATATCGCCGCTATTATTTCTAAATGGACAAACATTCCTATCAAAAAATTAGTCAGTGGTGAACGTGAAAAACTTTTGAACTTGGAAGAAAATTTAAAATTGCGAGTTAAAGGTCAAGATGAAGCCTTAAAGCTAGTTAGTGAAGCGATTATTCGCGCGAGAAGTGGTATTAAAGACCCTAATCGGCCAATTGGTTCCTTTATTTTCCTAGGTCCAACCGGTGTTGGTAAAACCGAAGTAGCTAAATCTTTAGCTTATGAATTATTCTTAGATGAACGCCACATGGTCCGAATTGATTGTTCTGAATATATGGAAGCCTTTAATGTTAGTCGTTTAGTTGGTGCTCCTCCCGGATATGTCGGTTATGATGAAGGTGGCCAATTAACGGAAGCTGTCCGTCGAAATCCATATTCTATTGTTTTATTTGATGAAATCGAAAAAGCTCATCCAGATGTTTTTAATATTTTATTGCAAATCTTAGATGATGGTCGAATTACCGATAGTCAAGGTAGAACCGTTGATTTTAAAAATACTATAATCATAATGACAAGTAATTTAGGAAGTGAACATATTTTAAATGATGAAACTAACAGTAATGAACTTGTGATGAATGAATTACGAAGAACATTTAGACCTGAGTTTATTAATCGTATCGATGAAATAATTGTTTTCCAAGCTTTAAATAAAGATGTTGTTAATGACATTTTAGATAAAATTATTAAAGAAATCGAAAACCGTTTAGTACCAAGCAATATTAAAATAGAATTAACTGACAAAGCTAGACAAGTCATAATTGAAGAAAGTTATGATAAAACCTATGGGGCTAGACCAATAAAAAGATATGTCACTCGGAATATAGAAACTTTATTAGCTAACTTAATTTTAGCCGACAAAGTCAAGTTCAATGATACTTTAGTAATTGATTATCAAAATGGTCAATATTCCATAAACATTAAGTAAAAAAATAATTGGCTTTCAAATCATAATGTGCTAGAATGAATACAGGTAAAGAAATTTACATAAAATAAAAAAGGGAAGAGCTTAACTTACCATGTTGAGCACTTGCCAATGTATTGTACAAGCGCCTATGTCATGATGTAAATTATGAATGAGCGCTTTTATTTTGGTTTAATTCTTATTTATAAAGTATTAACAAAATGATGATAAGAAGTAAGGTTGCAATTAGCAAATCTTTTTTTCTCATTGCATCAGCCCCTCTCTGTCTTTGAAAGAAGGCAAGTACTCAAACAGTTAAGATTCCCGAAGAAAGAATAACATAAGAAGTAGAATAAGTCTAATTACAGAAATTGAAAATTTGAAAGTATTTTGGTTCAATTTTTGAAAATCTGTTAAGCGAATTTTTAAAATTGGAACGAAAAAATAAGAAAAAGGTATAAGATTTGAACAATTTAAAAAGTATTCGACAAAATACTTTTTTTCTATATGTTAGACTATAAATGTAAATAAAATGCCATAAAAATATTGTAATTAGAAATAATACAAATTATAATAAAGGTATAAAAAATAGAAGGAGAGAGAAAATATGGAATTGAAAAAATTCAAGAAAAACAGTAAATATAAGAAGACTCTCCTCGCTCTAGGCATGGCAACAATGTGTCTGGGGGGGGGGTATATTGTTAAATAAGAGTTATG
>CANQGB010000002.1 GCA_947600335.1 uncultured Bacilli bacterium
CCCCCCCCAGACACATGCCTGCTATGCCTAGAGTGAGGAGAGTCTTCTTATATTTATTGTTTTTCTTGAATTTTTTCAATTCCATATTCTTTCTCTCCTTCTATTTTTTATACCTTTATTATAATTTGTATTACTCTTAATTACAATATCTATATGGTACTTTCTTTACATTTATCAATTAACATAAAAGCCAAAAATATTTTGTCAGTTTAACGATTTTATAAAAAAAGCATTAATTTTTCAAAACTAATACTTTTTTATTCATAATAATAAATATTATTTTTTTAACACTAAATTTAAAGCATTTATCTCATCATATTTGCTCATTATTTGATATTCTTTTACATCTTCAATACTCAAACCTAAAGTATCTGCAATTATACTATCCGTTATATCAGAATTACTTAAAGCTAACAATTTTAAATAAATAAGTTTTTGCTCTTTTAAAGTTAATTCTTTTAAATAAGGTGCAAAATAATTAGAACTTAACAACATAGCAATATAAGTTGGATAATTAGTAGCAATATATAAAACTAATTTATTTACATCATAAATTTCTATATTATCAATTAAAGATGTTAAAACTGTATCTAATGAATATTGGTGAAGACTAATGATATTATCTATACTTAAACCATCTTGAATATCTCGATAAATAACTAAATCCGTTTTCAAAGTTTTATATTCTTCATATATTTCATTTTTATCAATTAAATTATCTTTTTCTTCACTTATTTGAGAAGCAATTATCTCCTTATTTAACCATAATTTTATATATCTAATACCATTATAAAAAATTTTTTGCTCCTTTTTATTAAATTTACTTGTATTAACCATTGAATCAATACCATTATTTAATAAAGATTTTAAATTAATTAAAGATTTACTTTTCTTAGTTTTAAAAATCAACTCCACTTTTTTTCTTAAAATAGCCAATTCTTCATTTTGATTTTTTTCTATATAGCTCATAAAAGATTTTGCTCTTTTATCATCCATATTTAGCCTTTTCGTTAAAATAACTAAACCTTTATTAAACAAATCTAAATCTTGCTGAGATAATTCATAAAATTTAATATTTGTTAACACTTTTTTATGTGTTAATTTACTAATAATTGCATATTCGGGAAATTGATTATTAGCCAATTCTTCATAAACTTTTTGTTGAAGCTTTTGAACCTCTAAAAACTCCAAGTTTTGACTTGTTAAACATTCCAATAGATTTTTTATATTAAACTTAACTTTTATCTCATCTAGAGACAAGTCTAAATATCTTTTTAAAGATTTAACTCCATCCCGAAATAATACTTTATCACTACGATTAAATTCTTTAAAATCTATTAAAGCCTTAATATCTCCCTGAGTTAAATTATTTATTAATTGATAATGTTTTACATTGCTAGCTACTTTATATTCCATAACAATTTGATATTTAACTTTTAACTCAGTTAATTCTTGTGATGTTAACTCACTTTCTGTTAAATAATCTAACATACATTTTTTTCTTTTTTTATAAATCCCACTTTGTAAAATTTTAGTTATTTGTTTAATTCCCACATAAAAGTTACTTCTTTGAATATTATTTTCAAACTTATCAATTGGTTTATGAATATCCCCATTTGTCACTGCAATAATTACTTGAGCATATTGATTTTCACAATCTCGATAATCTAATAATATTTGTTCTAACTTTCTCTCTAATTCACTTATTTCATCCTTACTTGCCTCTTGTTTAATAAAATAATCCATTAAAGTTAAAGACTTAATTTTACCATTAATTGTCTCGACAATTGTTTCTTTATCATAAGATAAATATTGGCGAATTACTTTAATTACAGAATATAAATAATTTATTGTTGTTTTAGAAAGGTTTTTCAAAACTATTTCTGAATCTAAACCATTCGTTAAGATTGTCTGTATTTTTTTAAAAGGAACGCTATTTTCTAAAGCCATAATTAATTCTACTTTTTCCCTAATAATGTTCTTTTGTTCTAATGACATGTCTTCATTGACAAAATAACTTAGAAAAGTTTTACTTTTTTTCTTTTTGTCTTTAACTTTTTTCTTAGATTTTAATTTTAATGTTAATTCTTCCAAGCTTAAATCAATATATTTGGCAATTATTTTTCGACAATTTTTTAATGTATATTTTTGCTCACGCGTTAATTTTAACGATTTAACATCTGTTTCTACCCCATTAATCAAAATTTGCTCTAATTCACTAAACGATACTACTTGTTTCTTAATTTCCAAATCTATTATTAATTTAATCTTTTGCTTAATTAAGTCTTGTTCTTCTAAAGTCATATCTTCATTTATAAAATAATCTAGAAAAATTTTAGTTTTTATCTTTATTGCTTTAGGCTTAGTTGCTAATTTTATTGCTATTTCTTCTAAGCTTAAATCGATATATTTTGCAATTATCATTTGACATTTTCTTAATGTATATTTTTGCTCATCCGTTAAAGTTATTAAATTAACATTGGTATCTAAACCATCAGGAAAAATATGCCTAAATATTACAAAAGAATTAACTTGCTTTTTTATTTTCAACTCTATTATCAAATTTACTTTTTGCCTAATTAAATCTTGTTCTTCTAAAGTCATACTATCATTTACAAAGTAATCTAAAAGCGTTTGTAATTTCTTTTTTATTTTAACCGGAGACTCATATTCTTTTTTTAATTCATTTATATCCTTATTCAAATATTTTTTAATAAGCCGATTACAACTATAAACTACATTGATATTTTGGATTTCGGAAATGCTTGTTTCTAATCCATTTGCTAACATTTGTTTCAAGTCTATGAACGACTTAACTTGCTTTTTTATTTTTATATCTATTATCAAATTTACTTTTTGCTTAATTAACTCTTGTTCTTCTAAAGTCATATTATCATTTACAAAGTAACTCATAAAAGTTTTATCTTTATTTTTAATTTTAAGATTTACTTTTAATATTATTTTTATTTCTTCTGGACTTAAATTAATATACTTTTTAATAGTTTTCTTACATTTATTTAATATACATTTTTGTTCATTAGTTAATTTTTTTAGATTAATATTTGTTTCCAATCCATTGGTCAAAATTTGTTTCAATAATATAAAAGACTCAACTTGTTTTTTAATCTCTCCCTCAATTATCAAATTTAATTTTGCCTTAACCAAATCCTGTTCTTCTACAGACATATTATCTGTTATAAAGTATTCCCAAAAAATCTCAGTATTTCTAATATTATTATTTTCTTTTAAAGCAGATTTAGTAATTTCCTTTTTAACAGGTATTTCTTTAACTCTTGTACTTTTATATTCTTTAAGCAACTTAGGCATTTCTTTAATTACATTATCCACATATTTTAAAACTTTAGTTTCTGCAACCCCTAAAATTTGACTAACCTCTTCCAAATTCTTTTTTTCTGTATGAATGCCATAATAATATTTAAAGGCAATTCTTTCATCTTGATTCTCATGTAGCATTAAAGCATTACTTAAAACATCTTCGCTTGCTTGAAGCATTCTTATCAATTGTGTTTTTGAAACTATAGAATCTGAATTTTTAAAAGCATCTTTTTCTTTACTTAAAATATTTTTTTGATAAGCTATTAATTCACTATCATTTTTATCTAAAATGATATGCTCAATTACTACTAAAGACTTATTTTCTTTTTCTTGTAAAATCAGCATGAATTTTAACAATTCTTCAATTCGAAATAAGATACTATCTAATTTAAAATCATCAGCATAAGAAAATATTATCATATCTCGGTCTTTTCCATCAAACTTTGGTCCAAATTTCTTTTGTAATAATTCCATTGAGCTTTTGGCTTTTCTAAAACGTTTAAGAACTATATCGATAAATTCTTTAGGATAATCTTTAAATAATTCATACAATGATTTTACTTGTTTATTATACTTCATCATTTCTACCTCTTTTCAAAAAAACATTCAAAATAATAGGTTAGATTACCTAATAATTTGAATGTTTTAAATTTTTAAATATTATCTCAACTATTTTAGCCACCTAAAAATAGGTTAGCACAAATTTAACCGCGTTGCAATTATTTTCTTAGGCAATTTCAATTAATTCGTATTCCTTATTTCCTATTCCTAAGTCATATGCCGCATCTATGGTATGAGTTCCATGTCGCGAATTAATTCTTTCTAATAAATGGTCTTTCCCAGCATCTTGCGAATTCTTAACTAAATCAATACATGCTTGGTCAATAGCTACTGGGTCTAAGGATGCTAAAATTCCAATATCTTGCATACAAGGGTCTTCTGCCGTAGCACAGCAATCACAATCAACAGACATATTAGCCATGATATTTATATAAGCAATTCTATCTTGAAAATGCTTTGTAATTGATGAAGCCGCATCGGCCATGGCTTCTAAAAATTTATCTTGATCGACTTGAAACATTTCTTCATAAGTTCCATTTTCTTTTCCTACACAATGAATATATCTTTTGCCTACACTTGAAGAAACCCCAATAGAAAGTTGTTTCAAAGCTCCACCATAACCACCCATTGGATGTCCTTTAAAATGCGATAAAACTAACATTGAATCATAGTTTTCTAAATGACTACCTACATAATTTTTCTTAATTACCTTGCCGTTAGGAATTTCCAAAACTACCTTGGCATTTTCTCCATCCATAATGTCGACATCAAAATATTTGCTCCAACCATGCTCTTGCATTAATACCTCATGTTTTGCGGTGGTATCTCTTGCTCCATCATAAGCCGTATTACATTCAACAACGGTTCCGTTAACATAATCAATCATGGGTTTTAAAAATTCTGGTTTTAAATAATTTTGATTACCAGCTTCTCCTGAATGCACCTTAACAGCCACTTTTCCCGGCAAATTTATTCCTAATTGTTGATAAAGTTTAACAACATTTTCTTTCGTTAAATTTTTGGTAAAATACACTTTAGCTTTTTCCATCTATTAACCTTCTTTCTATCTAATAGTATAGCATACTTTCTCCAAATTCATTTACTTTTTTCCTCATCTTTTTGCCAAATCAACAGATAACGATTATACAAGCCATATTTAATCTTCGCATTCGGTAAATATTTTTGGGCTAATTTTCTTATGGTCGTTAACGTTGAAAACTGATAACTAGTCGGAATATTTAACTCTTCACTTGTCTGATTATGATGAAAAAATGTCCCGATTTGACAAGGAATAAACCGGGCTATCTCCACTAAATAATCTAATACTGTACTCGATTTATATAACCCAACTATTAGCAAAATTCCCTTATTTTTTAATAATTCTTTAGCTTTTTTAATTGCTTCTTTTTCCTTCATATGATGGATTGAAGCTACAAAAGTTATTGCTTCAAACTTCTTATCACTTTTAAAATCTGTTAAAGAACTTTCTTTAAAAATAACATTTGACTTAATTAATGCTTTCTCTTTTGCTCTTTTAACACAATCTTTATCTGTATCAATTCCTACGATAGTTTTACCTTCATCGGCTAAATACAAAGCTAAAGTCCCATCCCCACAGCCGACATCTAAAATACTTTGACAATTTTCTAACTGTTTTTTAATCCACTTATAATAAGCCGCGTTATGATTCCAAAAAGGCAATTTCGTATCTTTCATCTTCTCACCTTCTTTATTGTACTAAAAAAACAATCCTTTATAAAGATTGTCCTTTTTTCGTAGTTCTAGTTTTTTTCTTTGGTGCACTACTAGTCTTACTTAATTTAATTACTTGAGCATTACTTTGTTCCATTTGTTCTAATTTAGCATAAATTTTTTCATATTGTTTATGATCAGCTCTTAAAATTAAACAACCAGTTATCGAAATCCAAACTACAATAATACAAATACCTAAAATTATTAAATTTTTATTATCACTTCTAGAATTTAGTTTTTCTTCAGCTTTTTTAGCTTCTTCCATTTTTGTAAAAACATCATATCTTTCTTTTTTAGGCGTATTATATAATTCGGTAATAGCACTCTTTATTTGTTCATCATAAGAGTTTGAATAACCAGGGAATACTTTATCTCCAATTATAATATAAGGTACTCCACCCGCTGGATTTCCTAAAAAGTTAGATACTTCGGTTAAAAGTTGAGAATTCTTACTATCATTCCATACCTCAAAAGACTTAACCTTAAAATACTTACCATATTCATCTGTAATACTATTCATAAAATTTAAAAATCTTTGACAAAAGCCACAACCTTTACCGCGGAATAAATAAATTGTTATTTGATCATCATTTTCTTGATAATTTGTAAATGCTTCTTCAATAGACTCTTCTTTTAAAGTTTCTTGAAAGTTTAAAGTCTTATACTCTTCTTCTGCCCAAACATTAATTGGCCAAATTAGAAAATTTAATAAAACAACTAACATTAATATAACATTCTTTTTCACAAAATCACTTCCTAATAGATACAATTATACCACGCATTACTTAAATTTAATACTTTTTCTTCACAATCATATCATCATATGCTTCTAATTGTTTAGGATTTAAATAACCATCATCTATCGCTTTTTTAATATTCATTTTTAAACCATTTAATTCCAACCTAATTAAGACATTTTTACTATCATGATTTTTTAAATAATACTTATAATCTTTATCTTGATAAATTAATTCGTTATTTTCTATATCTTCATCTTGGTAATCATATACATTAAAAAATAAATAACTCGTTTCTTGTTCGATTAATTTGCGAAAATCAAAACCATTAGTAACCGAATAATAAGCACATCCACCCAGTTGACTTTCTAAGTTTAACCTTTTGCCATCGCTCCAAAACCAAATAGAATCTAACAGTTTATCTTCATTATACATTTCAAACTTAAAATTAGTCCCATCACAAAGGAATACCTCACCATATTGTTTACTAGTTTTAACGGCTTCCACTACTTGGGCAATTTGTTCTGGACTTGTAATCGCGCCTAAAACTTTATCCCCATTTTTAATTTCTATCTTCGTTGTATCTTGCAAACTATCAACTAAAGCACTATCCATTTCTTTATTTTTTACTTCTCTTTTTTTATCTGTTACAAAACATTGGTCTAATTCTTTTAAATCTAAATCATTCTTGCGATTATCAAAATACACAACATATTCATTATGTAAATAAGTTTGAAATATATTATCATCTTTATTAAAATATAAATCCATATCTTTTAATAGCTCATATGAAGCATCTTTTAAAACAACATAAATATCTTCTTCAGTATTTTTAACTGCTTTAAATATCTTAACAGTTTCTTCATTTGTAAAAGTATCTAAGTTTACCTCTTCTAAATTATTTTTTTCACTCGCTAAATAGCCCCCTAATTTATTTTCTAAACAGGATACTATCTCTTCATCAGTTAGTTCATCACTAATCATTTCTTGAGTCTTTTCTTTACATCCAACCACTAAAAAAGAAAACATTATTAAAAATACAATTTTTTTCACCATTTCGGATAACTCCTTTATTATTTATTAGCTAATTTTCTTACTAAAGTACCAGGATTATGAAAACATTCATTAAACAAATTAGATGTTTCATAATTAAAAAATATTTCTTGATAATTAATTACATTACCATTTAAATTATAAATAGCCATTCTATTCAATTTAGTATAATCAAAAGGTTTTTGAATAAAATAAAAATTTTTCATATCTCGTGAAATAATTGCAATATCTAAAGTAAAAGTCTCATAACATCCTTTCCATTTAGGATAATATGAAAAAGCCAAGTAATTTAGATCTAATAATGTTTCTAACTTTTTAATTGGATCATTTAAAGGCGGATTTACATCCATATTAGCCAATATATCTTTTAATTCTTCTAATAATTCTAATTTTTCGTTGCTATCTTCATAGCTATTAATTTTATATATCATTCTTTCAATATCTGTATAAATAATTTTTTGATATTCAAAATAATTATCTAGTTCTTCTTTACTACATAAATCTATATCATTGGTATAATAATTTAAATGTTTTAATTCCATTTTAACTGCCTACTTTCTAATTAAAGCCATTATAACATAAATATTTAATTATACCCCAAAATTTTTTTTCTACTTTACTATTTTAAATTTAAAGTTTTAATTATTTCTATAGCATTCCATTTAAGTGTGTTTCCTAAATTGTCAAAGTTTAATATAAAAGCATTGTATTAAGAACAAATGTTCGATATAATTTTATTGGGAGCATTTAATAGTTGGGTGATTGCCAAACTTCATAAAGAAGGGAGGCGATATATGAACAAGAAGGATTTTTTAATTCTATCTTTAGTAATTCTTATCTTCCTATTAGTATTATTACTATTTATAGTTTTAATATAAAAAGAAAATCACCTAACTCAGCAATGATTTAGGTGAAACCAAAATTATATTGGCAACACTCAACATGCGATATTGAATGTTCCTTTTTTATTTTATGCAAGTTTCCTTGACAAATACATAATAACATAAAAACGCACTTTTATCAAGTACGCTATCTATTTTTACTCGTTTTTTCCGAGTTTCATATCAATTTGGTAGCGGGAGAGGGACTCGAACCCCCAACATTTCGGGTATGAACCGAACTATCTAGCCAGTTGATATATCCCGCCATAACCAAGTAATGTCATTATATCAAAATATAATTTTCTTGACAATACTTTTTTACTTTCTTATTCTCAACTTATCAAAATCATTTTTTCAACAATTTTAAAATTTCCCCATTTTTCTCATTAAATATTGAATTATCCAATAATTTAATTCCTAGAAACTTTTCTATTTTATGCAATTCATTTATATCAATTGACTCTACAAAATCAAAGCTAATTAATTCTAAAAGTTGTTGATAATATATATCTATTGTTTGTTGATTTTGATTTAATTGTTTTACTTTTAATAAATTCTCTAATTCCTTTAATTTTAACTTCTTTGCGTAAATATTTTCTGAATCAATCTCCATAAATTCTTTATTTACTAAGTTAATCTTATCTTCTATAGACTCCTTAGGAGAAACATCATAATTTAATATTTCACTAATAACTTCTGTATCATCATTTAAAAGTTTATCTATTAACAAAACCAAATAAGGAGGATTGTATCTATCATAGCTAAACGAATAAACCTCTCTTGTTTCTTCAAAATAATCCTGTTTTCCAATATAAGTACTTTGAAAATTTCTTATGATTTTCTTATCACTAAACATTGGATAATAATCACTTTGAAACTCTTGATGTTCAATAAAACTACATTTATCTATAATAGTGTCTTTTAAATTTTTTACTTGTTGTTTATCAAAAGAAACCTCATATTTTTCAATTTTTTCCCCATTATTTATAAAATAATACATCTAAAAAACCTCCATCTAAAAGTATTATAACATAAATTTATAATTAATAGTTTTTTTTGATTCCCTATTTAACTACCATAAATACACATTTTACCATAAAAAAATTAACTCCCTAGACATTTCGAAATGTATCAAAAGAACCTAAAGAGTTATTTTTTATATTAAGATTCGAGAGTTCGAATAAATTAACATGGTAGTCTATACGGGATTTGAACCCGTGATACCACCTTGAGAGGGTGGTGTCTTAACCCCTTGACCAATAGACCATTAATAATATCTTTTTTAAAGACATTATTATCTTAACACACGATAATTAATCTGACAATATTTTTTAAAATTCTTTTTTCAAGTAAATTTTTAAAGATATACGATAAGAAATATAAGGAATTAACACACAAGCAGCCAAGATAATCATCGGCCAATAATTTTCTAATTTAGCTAACATTGCCCCTACTCCGGCTAAATTGACATATTTAAATAACAATCCCGCTAAAATAATAATTCCAAAAACTCCGGCAAAAATACATATTCTTGCTTTTTCAATTCCCATTTTATAAATTATCGGAAACATAAAAGATAACGACAAGATTGTTCCAAAAACAGAACCCAACAAAGTAAAAATAATATTTTCCCAATTAATAACTGTATTTTGACTATAAGCCATAATTACTGATAAAATAAGCATTAAGAATGCAGTCACTACAATCAACAAAATAGTTGCTAAATATTTCGCCTTAACATTATTTAATCGCCCATTGGGTAATGCAACAGCATAAGCATCCCAATTATTAAATGTATCATAACTAAAAGTTGAAATCATTATCATGACACACATAAAAGGCAAAATAAAAGAAATATCCATTTGACCCATAAAACCCATTACTATATAGAAAACAATTAAAAAGCCCAATATTTTAAAATTACTCTTAATCATTAATAAATCTTTTTTTATAAATCCTAACATTATTTATCACCCTTTATCATTAACACCATTAATTTATCTAATGTAATTTTATCAATTGTAGAAATAGAATATTTCTTTTGAAAACTTTTTTTATTCGCCACTAACAATTCATAATTATATTTATTTTTTTGATAACGCACATAATCCTCTTTTTTAATTTGTTTAAACTCTTCTTCCGTACATTTAACTAGTCCATAATTATCAAATATATCTAAACAAGACTCGGAAAATACTATTTTTCCTTGATTTATAAAAGTTACATAATCAGCAATTTGTTCTAACTCGGAAGTAATATGGGTCGAAATTAAAATAGAACAATCTTCATTTTGTATAAAATTTTGAAAAATATTCATAATTTCAGCTCGAGCTACGGGGTCTAAACCACTAGTAGGTTCATCTAAAATTAATAATTTAGGATGATGACTTAAAGCGGTTGCTATCTCTAACTTCTTTCGCATTCCTTTCGAAAATGTTTTTATTTGATTACTAGCAATCAATCCAAAATCTTTTAAATATTTTTGATATAAATCAGTATCCCAATTTTTATAAATTCCCGCCATAATTTTATCAATATCTTGCGGAGTCAAAATCTCCGGAAAAAACATCTCATCTAAAACGACACCAATCTCAGTATTAATTTTCTCGGCATTCTTTTTATTATCCAACCCAAATATTTTAATTTCCCCTTCATATTTATTGATAACATTTAATATTGCCTTAATCGTCGTTGTTTTACCAGCCCCATTTTCCCCAATAAAGCCCATAATCATTCCTTTAGGTAAACTAAAAGTCACATTTTCTAATGTAAAATCTTGATACTTTTTTGATAAATTACTGACCTCTAAAATATTTTCCATTACTATTTATCCTCCTCATATAATATGTCTAAAATATTTAAAATAACTTGTTTATCGATATTATTTAACTTAGCTATATTAATCGCGGTATCTAATAAATTTTCTATCTTGCTTAATTGTTCTTCCAAAGCAATTTCTTTATTAATCTTCGCGACATAAAACCCTTTAGCCGGAATCGTTTCGACATATCCTTCTTTAACCAATTCTTCATAGGCATTTTTTGTCGTAATTACACTACAATTTAAATCTTTCGCTAAACTTCTAATCGATGGTAGCAATTCCCCGGTTTTTAACTCTTCCGTAATTATCTTATTTTTAATCTGGTCTTTAATTTGTTCATAAATTGGTACGGTACTCGAATTCCTAATTATTATATCCATCTTAAAACCCTTCTTTTTTGTATATATCAATTATATACAGTATATACACAGTTTGTCAACAAAAAAACTTGCATCAATCCGCAAGTCTTCCTAAAATTTTTAATTACTACTAACCTAATTTATTAGAAATATGAAACTCATCCCAAACTTTAACTAAACAACTATTCTTCACATTTTGTAAATTATCATTACTTAAATTCAACTCTTCCGCTACAAAATAATCTGGTCTATTTTTAAATAAGGCCTCGACTAAATAGACTTCTTCTTCTACCGTTAAATCATTAGTTAATTGTTCCAATGTTTGATTAAATTCTTTTCCCCAAGTTGTATTAGCTTCCACTTTATACCGATTAAATCTCTTTAAAAAATCTTTTTTTAAATATTCCATATCATAAGATTCCCATATTTCTTTAGCTAATATTTGAGGAACATTTTTCTTTTTCACAAATAGTTTCATAATTTCGCTCTTCCTTTTTATTAAGTTGCTATTATAAATATTTTTTATCCATTTGTAAAGTCCATATTTTTGCAAACAAAAAGACCATAAGGCCTTTTCTCAAGAATAAAGGAAGGTGAAATATGAAATATATTGAAAGGTCTTTACTCCTTTCACTAATAAACTATGAACTTTTTTTAAATTTGTTTGTATTATTGTCACCAAAAAACAAAAATAGCATAAATATGCTACTTTTTCAAAAGGGTTTTTATTTTTTAACGAAATAACATAAAACTTAAGAAAGCAATATAAATCACTAAAACAATTAAACCGTTAGTTTTTTCTGCTTTAGTAGTTTTACCATTTATACCAGTGGCCATAGAAGCTAGTAACCCACCAATTAAGCCTCCAATGTGGGCCGCATTATCAATTCCCGGTAAAGTAAAACCAATAAATAAATTCAAAATGATTAAAGGAATTATTTGCGTTTTTAAAACTGTTCCTAAATAAAGGCGAAAATGATAGCCAAAATACAATAAACTACCTAACAAGCCGAAAATTGCTCCACTGGCTCCCACCGAAATTGCATTAGTAAATAACGAAGACATTAAGCTTCCTGAAATAGCACTAACTAAATAAACCGTTAGAAACTTGCCTTTACCTAAATAAGTTTCTAGTTGCGTACCAATAATAAATAATGAATACATATTAACCAATAAATGAATTAATCCTCCATGCAAAAAAGTTCCTGTTAACAAACGCCAAATCTCGCCACTTTTAATCGCTGCTGGCGCTACGGCTCCTAATTTATAAAGCGTTAAAGCATCTGTTCCCCCGGCTAAAATACTAATCAAATACATTATGGCACAAATAGCAATCAAAACATAAGTAACCACTATTTTTTTATTCTTGAAAATAGCCTCATAAATTCGATTATTTTTTTCTGTCTTGGCATTAATATCTTGCGTAACATTTAAAATCAGTTCAATTCCCGCTTGGTCTATCAATAATTTATTTTCAATCCCGGGAAAAAGTTCAGCAATTAAAGTATTCTTCGTTTCATCAATATTTTTTAAATACACATTTTTAATTGTTTTATCACTATCTACTCTAACATCTTCATTCACATCTAATAATATATTTAAAGCATTCATTGTAAATGACAAAGTTTTTCGTTTAATTTGATGAATAACATTTTTTAATTTATAAATATCACTCTCTAATTGCTCATTATTATGAATATAATTAGAATTAATTCGTACTATTTTATAAACTTCTTCTTGATTCTCTAACCAGATTTCATCTTTAACACCTTTAACGACAATCGGCGTATAATTTTTTTCGGTTATAAAATAATGCACTAACCGCATCGTTATTTCATCCTTTTTCGTTATAGTTATTGTATTCATTTTTTCTCCTTCTAAGTTCTAAAACTTTCGCCAAAACATATACATTAATATGAGGTGATAATAATAAACAATTCTTTACTTATCACAGGCTTTTTTATTACTAACATTTTATTATTAAGTAGTATCATCAAAATAATCAAATTAGATTTATTTAATGATGATTTGTTGTTTATTTATTTAACTAATCTCATCCTGTTAATAACTATGATAATCTTTTTTTATTTCTTTTACAATATTATGATATCTTTTTATTTAGCCTTGTTTTTAATGATTTTTGCTTACATGTTAATTTTTAACATTAAAAGTCTTTTAAAAAGATACCATATTTATAGCATACCATATTTTTTATTAAGTGTTGCTAATTTTTCTTATTTGTTAGTTCTCTATCTCTTCTAAACTATCGAGCATATCTTGAAAATACTTGGGCAAATCAGCTTCAAAATGTAGGTGTTCATTTTTAATGGGATGTCTAAAATCAAGGGTATGAGAATGCAAGAATTGGCCAAACTCGGTTGCTTTTTTGGAATTATATACGGGGTCATTAAATATTGGATAACCAATGTAGGCCATATGGACTCTAATTTGATGCGTCCGCCCTGTTTCTAAATTTAATTTGATTAAAGTATAATCTTTATATCTTTTTAACACGGTTAAATGCGTAATAGCTTCTTTACTATTTTGGCTAGTCACAGCCATTTTTTTCCGATTTTTCATATCTCGCCCAATCGGGGCATCAATCGTCGCTTTATTATGGGGAAATACTCCACAAATAAGAGCAATATATTCTCTTTTAATATTATGTTTCTTAAATTCTTCGCTTAAAATTTGATGAGCTTGATTATTCTTTGCCGCGAGCATCAATCCCGAAGTATCTTTATCTAAACGATGGACAATTCCCGGTCTCTCTTCATCGACATCACTTAAATTTTGCGTATAATATAACAGCCCATTTGCTAAAGTATTGTCTTTATTTCCACTACCTGGATGAACTACAACCCCACTTTCTTTATTAATGACAATAATATCATCATCTTCATAGACAATATCAATATCCATTTTTTGGGGTTTAATATGTTCTTCTTTTTGATATTCTTTGACAATTTCTATTACATCTGAAGCATTCAATTTATAACTTGGTTTAGTAGGTTTATTATTAACCAAAATATCTTCTTGCTCAATCATTTTATTGATTTGGCTTCTAGAATAAGCCGTTTGTTCACTTAAATACTTATCAACTCGTCCTCCCCCTTCCGTAACTCTAATTTCCAATTTTATCTTCTCCTTTAATAATGGCAATAATTAATAATATTACCCCGACAACTATAAAAGTATCAGCTAAATTAAATACCGGATAATTATAATTAAAAATTCTAAACGCTAAAAAATCACGCACATAACCTAAAAAAAGTCGGTCAATCAAATTGCCAATTATTCCTCCCATTAACAACCCAAAAGCCATATTGTTCCGGAAATTATTTTTAAAATTATACATATAACGATATATTATTAATAATGAAAGAACACTACACAAAACTAAGATAGTTAATCGCCCATTTAAAAGATTCCAAGCGGCCCCACTGTTTTCTAAATATTGTAACGTAAAAAAATTCGGAATAACTTTTAAACTCGAATTAACTGTTAATTTAATGGAAACAATTATTTTACTAAATTGGTCAAGTATTAATGCAATCACGGCATAAGAAAATATCTTTATATTCATAAATCCACTTCCTTAAGTATTATACCAGCCGCCCTTTTAAATTTCAACTAAGATGACATCTTCGCCAATTTTCTTAATATCATTCATTCTAATATTTACCTCACTATTACTTCTGAAAAAGCGAAAAAAGCGCGGTAAAGCCACGACAAAATATTCGATTGTTCCATTTTCTGTTATTTCAATATCGATTATTCGCCCTATTCTTCGGCCATCAATTATACTAATTACATCTTTGGCTTGCATTTCTGCCACTCGCATAAACTACCACCACTTAATGGTATGGTATTTTTTCATTTTTAGAACTAAAAAAATCTTCTTTTCAGAAGACTTTAATTTTTTATATTTTATATAAAGTATTTTTCTTACGAGAAATTGTAAATACTCCAATTCCTAAAGCTAAGCCACCAATAACTACCACATATGGAACAAAATTTCCTGTTTGTGGATTTTTAACACATTCACTATTATAAACGTTTTCTGTTACAACATTACCATCTTTACCATAGTATTTTCCATCAACTACTTTACATGTATAACTTTCAGTTACTGTAACTGGATCGCCACAAGTAATTTGACCATCATCATAACATGGTACTAATTTAACATTACATTTTTGGGTAGCATCATTAATCTTAAATACGATAGTAGCTATTTGGAAACTATCACCTGATACACTTTGAGAAGCTTTAAAACTTAAACTAGTTCCACTAGAATAATCTGTCCAAGGAGATGTCGCTTTGATACTCTTAATTGACATATTTTCTAAAGTTAAAGTCGCTGTAAATTGACTAATTGTACTATTATTAGTTGTTTTTCCAATAATATAGCAAGTCTTTGTTACAGATCCATCAGTTTCATAAACTTTTTCATCACATCTAAAACCATTAAAATCTAAAGCAGCATTGGCTTTTATTGGTAAAGCTATCATTATTGTCAAAATTAATAAGCTTAATACTTTTTTCATTTCTATAATACCTCTTTCTTCTTTACTTATATTATGCTTCAATTATATCATAAAAATTCATAATTACTAGTCATTTTTACAAAATTTGTAAAATAATCACGAATTTTAGCATTATTTAAAATTAATAAATCAATTATAATTCTAAAATTTTCTTTTCTAATCTTACTATTTTAATATTAAAATCTCCATTTTTATGTTATTATAATAAAGTAAGAATATAAATGGTGGTGATATATATGAAAAAGATTCTAATTAGTATTAAAAATGATTCTTTAGCTTTTTCATATAAAATTTCTACAAGAACCAACATCGAATTATTAAACACCAATATCATTAGTGATAATGAATTATTATTTAGTGAAGACTATATTCGTGATAATAATAAAATAGTTAGCCTATTTATTAAAGAACTATGTCAAGAAAGAAATTTATATAAAGCCATTATTGAAACCAACGCCTTAGCCTTAATTATTTTAGATTTATTTAAAAGAAATCCTCTTATTACCGCGATTAGTATTCAGGAAAATGTTACTTTATCTTTTGCTGTCTACGAAAAACTTTTAGAAAATAAAAATATAAACTATATTGAAGCTCAAAGCATTCAACAATTTATGTTAGAATTACTAGACAAAAACAATATTCATGGGGAAAGCCGAGCTGAAGTTTTATATCTAAGTAATTTCATGGTTAATAATAACTTAACTAATTTTTCTAAAATTTTCTATAAAATGAATATTCGGATCAATAACTATTTAAAACCTGATGATATTGATGATTTACAAGCTTTTTTTAATATTAATAAATACTTAAAAAATATTCATTTAGATGTTTTTTACAAAAGTGATTTAGAAGTCATTATCAACTTTCTTCTAAAATACAAGATTAAAAATATTAAGATTTTAATTTATGAAAACATTCAAGAGAGCAAAGTTATTGAATATTTAAAAAAAATAAATAAAAAATTAAGCAAAAAACGAATTAAAATTGAACTTGTTTATTCTCAAGAATATTTAAAAAGTGCCATCTTTAAACAAATTATTGTTAACACTATTAAAGCATGTGGTGTTTTAATCTTAGCCATAGTTTCTGGTACTTTAAGTTATGTTGGTATAAGCAATTATTTTTCTTTACAAGAAGTTACCAAAATCCAAGAGACTGTTAAAAAAACTATTGAAGAAAATAAAGATGAAGACGTTATTATTCCTGAAAGCAGTTTTGAAATTAAAAATAATTATATCGCCTCTTTACTCTCAATTAACCAAGATGTTATGGGTTGGTTAAAAGTTAACAACACCAATATTGATTATCCCGTAGTTCGCGGTACAGATAATGAATACTATTTAAACTATAACTTATATCATGAAAAAGATATTAATGGTTGGGTATTTATGGATTATCGTAATTCAATCTATAATTTAGATACTAACACCATTATCTATGCCCATAATCGTTATTACAGTGGTGTTATGTTTGGCAGTCTATACAAAGCTTATAACAGTAGCTGGTATAAAAATCCGGAAAATCAAATTATTTCATTTAACACTTTATATGAAACCAATAATTATCAAATATTCTCTATATATAAAACTCCTAAAACCATCGATTACTTAAAAACCTATTTTGCTAATGATGATGAATACAACAGCTATATCAATATGGTTAAAAGTAGAAGCATTTACGATTTTGGCATCACAATTAATACCAACGATAAAATATTAACCTTATCAACTTGTAGCAACAATAATCAAAGATTAGTTATTCATGCTAAATTAATAACCGACTAATCTTTTTTTATTTGCTCTTGAAATATTTTAATGTTCTTTTGAATTCTTTCATTATTCGGATTCATCTTATGTGCCAAATTTGCATACTCTAAAGCTTCAGAAAAATGTTCTGTATAAAAACAAACTACACTAAATAAATCATAAAAATAATAATTCCAACAAAACTCTTCATTAATATAAGTTTTTGGCTTTTCCTTAATTTCACTTGCCGACTTTAAAAGTTGATAGGCCTTCAAATAATTTTGTTCATCATAATATAACATTGCTAATTCTACATACCCTTCTCTTAAATAAGGCGCTTCGGCAATAGCTAATTCATAATACATTTTCGCCTCTCTCACGCGCTTTAAACCTTGATAATCTTTGGCTATAAAACGCATAGAAGCTGCCCGTTCATCTCGCCAAGTACTTGTTTTCAAATCTAAATGTTTAATTAACGTATCAATACTTTCATTATATTTTTTATAGTACATATACTCTCGCCCTAAATAATGTAAATTTCGGTCATCTTCGGGGTCTTCTTGCACTGAAAGTTCTAAAAGGGGTAAATAACTTCCTCGACTTTTCGCATAATCTTGATGATGATTTAGGACAATTCCTTCCACAATAATACTTTTCTCCTGCGAACCGGTAAACTTTAAAACTTCATGCACCGGATGATACCAAGTATATTGTTTATCATGAATTTTCGAAATATAAAATGTCGTTCCTGGATTACCATACTCATCAAAACTCCAATTATATAAATACTCTACTTTCGTTGGTTTTTCTTTTAACCAAGCACTTTCTAATTTTTCGCGCCATCCCGGGTCAAATGCCTCATCAAAATCAGTACAAACGCAAACATCCGCATCCTCTGGTACTAAAGCCAAAGACTTATTGCGCGCAACATCAAATCGAAAATTTTCAAACTTTTCGGTAACTACATTAACCCCCAATTTTTTTAATTTTTCTACCGTATCATCAGTTGACCCAGTATCTAATACATATATCCCATCGGTTTCACTCATGCTTCGCACATAATCTTCAACATACTTACTTTCATTTTTACAAATGGCATATGCATAAATTTTTAGTTTTTTCATCCAATACCTCCGTTTAATTATATTAAAAAAAGATATTTTTATTAAATTGAGGCTTAGATTTTTTTAATATACGATTTTATTAATTAATTTCCAAAAAAAATAGAGCCTAAGCTCTACTTGAATATTTACCATCTTTTGTGGAAATAATAATTTTTTCTCCAGTTTCAATAAATAATGGCACTTTAACAGTATAGCCTGTTTCAATCGTGGCATCTTTCATTGCGTTATTAGCTGTATTACCTTTAACAGCTGGTTCAGTTGCCGTTACTTCAAACTCGATTTTTTCTGGTAAAGTTATCCCAATAATTTCACCTTCATAAAAATCAATCATAATTTCTAAGTTTTCTTTTAAGAATTTTTTATCGTCTCCTAAAACATTAGATGGTATTTCAATTTGTTCATAAGTATTAGAATCCATAAATACATAATTGTCACCAGATAAATATAAATATTGCATTGGTGATTTAGTAATATGAGCTCTATCTACTTTAGTTCCCGAATTGAATGATACTTCAGTAATAGAACCACTTTTTAAATTCTTTAGTTTCATTTTAACAAATGCGGCACCTTTACCAGGTTTAACATGAGAAAATTCTAAAACTACACAAGGACTACCATCAACCATGATAGTCATGCCATTTTTAATATCGTTTACACTAATATTCATTGTTTTACCCTCCTAATTTATTTTCCTAATTTGGTTTCTTTAAATACAGTCGTTTTTTTACAATTTGGACAATATTTTTTTAATTCAACTTTATCAGGAGTATTTTTTTTGTTTTTAATAGATGGTCTTCTACTGTATCCACATTCTGTACATTTCATACCAAAAAATACTCTATTTAAATTTTTTGCCATGTAAGATGCCTCCTTTTCTTTAAAACTATATGTAGTATATCGTAAATTAGGCATATTTGCAATAAATAAAGGGATATGACTTAGAATAGTTTAAAAATTTATAGGTACGATTTCACAGCCTCTTTTTATTTCTTGAATTTCCGCGGCATATAAAATCTTTCTAGTTGCCAATTTCCGGGCCATTTTTTCCAATAAATCTTTATTTAAAGCAATAATCTCTTTAGCCTTTAGATAATATTGATAAACTTGACTAGATATGACATATTCTTGAGATTCTTTTAGTTTATTAGAAATATCAAATGAATTTGAAAAATAATTAAATCCACAGATACAATCATCTAAAACTAAGTTTTTTACTAAACTAAAAGCTTTACTATAATCTTTACGAGCCCCAGAATCAACGATTCCAAATTTTTGTTCCAAGGCGGCCATTCCCCCTAAACTTATTAAAATGTTATATTTCATCCAATTCATATTTTCCATGCTAACATCTCGATAAATAGAGGTAAAACCCCCAGAGTTTCCTTCTTTCCCATAAGCTGTGATTAGACTAACACTTCCGGGCATTAATACTTCGGATATCAAAGCGTGTCCAACCTCATGATATATAATTCTTGATGAAAGCTCATTTCTATTTTGTAAATTGTCTAACCAATTATTACTTTCTTCTTCCCGAGCCACGGAAACTTTAAAAATAATTTGTAAACAAGCTTTTAAAATATGTTGCATAGTAATGTATTTTTCTCTTTCAAACCCAGCATATATCCCCGCTTGATTTATAACGGTTTCTAGTTCGGCACATGAACAACCATTTAAAATCTTCGCTAAAGATTTTATGTCTACATCTATTTTCATCTTTTTATTATTCAAATAATATTTAATGATATTTAAAGCATCCTCACCTACCGGATTTTTAATTTCGATTCTTTGGTCAAATCGACCGGCTCTTAAAAGTGAATCCGGTAAATTTAGAATATTATTAGCGGTAGCTAAAACAAAGACATCCCGGCCTTTTACCTCATCAATACATGATTGGACGGTAACATATTCTTCGGCATCCTTGCGATGAATATCCCCATTCGCAAACTTATCCATATCATCTAAAAAGATTATCGCTGGGGCATTATCTAAAGCCTTTTTAAACATACTTTTTAAATGATTGATAAAATCACCATTGGGTTTATCTTTTCGACAAACAAAACACTTTAAACCGGATGCCTCTACTAAGCAATTAGCCATTAATGTTTTTCCAACTCCTGGTTCACCATAAAGTAACAAACCATTGGGTTTTGTTATTCCTAATTCAGAATATACTTTATCATTTTTTAAGATATCAGCAATTTGTTTTAATTCTTTTTTTACTGCACTATATCCAATAATTTTTTCAAATTCTTTCATACACATACTTCTTTCTTTTTTAAGATTGAAGGTATTATATAAAAAGAAATGTACCATTTTTAGTACATTTTCATTAATTTTTATACTTATCTATTCCCTTTAATAAATCCTTTTTAATTTGTTCTCTTAAAGTTAAAGGCGATATTATTTCTACACTGTTAAGATACTGCATAGCCCAATATTTCATGGCATTCGGACTAGCTTTAACGGTTACTTTAATGGTATCTTCATTTTCTTCCATTTGGACATTGGTCCCAAACCATTCGACAATATCATCAATAATTGCTTTCTTCGCTCCAAAGACTATCGTTTGTAAATCATCAGTAAACAAATAAGGATAAGACGTTGATAATTCTTCATAATTAATTCCTTGTTCATAACCTTTTATATTATGAATATCTGTTAATTTATTATCGGTTAAAGATATATTGGTAATATGATCAACCCGATAATAAACAATATTTTGATAATACTCATGTAGAGCCATTAAATAATAATGTTGATTATGAACAATTAATTGATAAGGACTTACAGTATGACTCTTCGTAAAATGCAATTTTTTATCAATACCATATTTATTATAATCAAACTTAATTTGTAATTCTTTTTCAATAGCTTCATCAATTTGTTCTATATTATAAAATAAACTTTTAGATTCCGTTTTATTCCATTCATTAACCGAGTAAATATTTTTAACATGGGCTTGAAAATACTTATTAGCTAAACTACATAACTTATAAATTAAATCTTTAGAATAAGTAGCATTGATATATTTACTACATAAGACCCCATCAATTAAAACTCTTAATTCCGAATCTTCAAAATCTCTTTCTTCTAAATAATTACCTAAATGGTTAGTTTCAATGGCATATCCCGCTTCTTTTAATAAAGATATATTTCGGCCAATGGCTTTTCTTTCAATAATTATCCCATAATCATTTTCCAAATACTTTGCAATATCTTCTTGCGTTAAAGGATGATTTATATCCGTATGTTTTTTTAAAATATCTAAAATTCTTAATAAAGCCAATTTTTTCGATTCATTCATCTTATCACCTTACCTATTTAATTGTAACATACTTTATTCGTTTAACCAAAAAAAGAATAGAAACTAAGTCTATTCTTAATTAATCGGGTCAACTACTTCAGAACTATTGTCCATTAATTTTTCTTCCAGCATTTCATCTGGTTCATCACTCATAAATTCTTTTTCTAAAAGGATTTCAATATCGCTATATTGTTTAGCTCCTGTTCCAGCTGGAATTAATTTACCAATAATAACGTTTTCTTTTAATCCTCTTAAGTAATCAATTTTACCTTTAATGGCTGCATCCGTTAAAACTTTTGTTGTTTCTTGGAATGAAGCAGCTGATAAGAAGGAATCAGTTTCAAGAGATGATTTAGTAATACCAAGCATTAGTGGTCGACCTTTAGCTGGAACACCACCTCTTAGAATAACCGGTTTATTACCTTCAGTAAATTCACGCATCGAAACAGTTAAACCTTCTACAAAGTCAGTATCACCTTTATCGATAATCCGAACTTTATTAGTCATACGAGAGGCAATAATTTCGATATGTTTATCAGAAATATCAACACCTTGTAATTTATATACCATTTGAATTTCTTTTAAGATATATTCTTGCGCGGTAATTGGGTCAGTAACGGCTAGTAATTCTTTAGGACTTATAGCACCTTCAGTTAATTTATCACCAGCATTTACTACATCGCCAACATTAACTCTAATTTTCATATTATAGTTAGTTACATGCTCACGAACTTCCACATCGTTGGCAATAACAATTTTATATTTGCCATTTTGTTCTTCAATAGATTCAATTTTACCACTAATTTCTGCGATAGTTGCTTTACCTTTAGGGTTACGAGCTTCGAATAATTCTTCAACTCTTGGAAGACCTTGGGTAATATCATCGCCCCCAGCAACACCACCAGAGTGGAATGTCCGCATGGTAAGTTGGGTACCAGGCTCACCAATTGATTGAGCAGCCATAATACCAACAGCTTCACCAGTTTCAACTAAGTTACCAGTTGCTAAGTTACGACCATAACATTTTTGACAAACGCCATTTTCGCATTTACATGTAAGAATTGAACGAATTTCTACGCGTTTAATCCCGGCTTTTTCAATTTTAGCGACGATATTTTCGTTAATTTCTTCGCCTTTTTCTAAGATAACTTCTTTAGTCGTTGGATTGATAATTCTTTGCGCTGAATAACGACCTAAAATACGTTCTGATAAAGGCTCAATTACCGAACCATCTTTATCATTAATTAAATCGTATACTTCGACACCATTAATTGAACCACAATCGTATTCGCGAACAATTATATCTTGAACAACATCAACTAACCGTCTAGTTAAATATCCTGAATCGGCAGTACGAAGAGCAGTATCGGCAGAACCTTTTCTAGAACCATGGCTAGATAAGAAGAATTCTGATACGCTTAAGCCTTCAATAAAGTTTGATGTAATTGGGATTTCAACAGTTGAACCATCTGGTTTAGCCATTAAACCCCGCATACCAGCAAGTTGAACGAAATTCGAAATAGAACCACGAGCTCCAGAGTTCATCATCATGAATAATGGATTATCAAAATCACCTTTAGCCATCGCTTGTAATTCGGCTTTAATTTTATCGCTTTGTTTTGTCCAAGCTTCAATAACATTATTATAACGTTCTTCTTCCGTTATTAAACCACGTTTAAATTGTTTATTAATTTTATCAACTAATTCATTACCTTCTGCAATGATTTGGTCTTTAGTTTCACTAACTTTAATATCAGCAGCCGAAACTGTAATACCAGCGATAGTAGAATATTTAAATCCTAAATCTTTTAATTTATCAAGCATTACAGATGTTTCAGTTGTTTTATATCTTTTAAAGACTTGGGCAATAATACTTTCCAAATTTTTCTTGATAAATGGTTGCACTAAATCGCGTTTTTCCACTTCTTCTTTAATATTTGAACCCATATCAATAAAATATTTACTTGGCGTAATTCCTTCGATATTTTCTTTAGTTGGTTCATTTATAAATGGGAAAGTATCTGGTAAAATCTCGTTGAAAATAATTTTACCACAAGTAGTTATTAAATATTTATCTTTTTGGTCATCCATAAATAATTTATGTT
This sequence comes from uncultured Bacilli bacterium, assembly GCA_947600335.1. Lineage (GTDB taxonomy): Bacteria > Bacillota_I > Bacilli_A > RF39 > UBA660 > MGBC108787. The sequence goes on from CANQGB010000002.1 coordinate 24,329, forward strand.
TGAAAGAACGAACAGGAACAACAATTCTCGTATGAAGAGTTATTTCTTTTCGGGCATAAGCCATTAATACCTCATTAGAATCTTTATAAACTTTAGCCTCATTAGGTTCGCCAGCTTTTTCAATAGTTAAGTAGCAGTTACCTAATACCATATCTTGGGATGGGGTAACGATTGGTTTACCATCTTTTGGGTTTAAGATGTTATTAGCCCCTAACATTAATATTCTAGCTTCGGCTTTAGCTTCTTCCGAAAGTGGTACATGGACAGCCATTTGGTCACCATCGAAATCGGCGTTGAATGCGGCACAAACAAGTGGATGTAACCGGATAGCTTTACCACCAACTAATTTTGGTTCGAAGGCTTGAATACCTAGTCTATGTAAAGTTGGAGCCCGGTTTAGCATTACTGGGTGTTCAGTTATAACATCTTCCACAACATCCCAAACTTGGTCATCACGAGCTTCAATTAATTTTTTCGCACCTTTAATATTATGGGCTAAACCTCTTTCAACTAAGCCATGAATAACATGCGGTTTAAATAGTTCCAAAGCCATTTCTTTTGGAATACCACATTGATACATTTTTAAGTTTGGTCCAACAACGATAACACTACGACCAGAATAGTCGACACGTTTACCTAATAAGTTTTGACGGAAACGACCTTGTTTACCTTTTAAGATACTAGATAAACTCTTAAGTGGCCGATTACCAGCAGCGGTTACACTTCTTCCTCTTCGACCATTGTCAATTAAGCTATCAACAGCTTCTTGAAGCATTCTCTTTTCATTTTGAACAATGATAGTTGGAGCTCCAAGTTCCAGTAATTTTTTTAAACGATTATTCCGGTTAATAATTCTTCGATATAAGTCATTTAAATCAGATGTGGCAAATCTTCCACCATCTAATTGAATCATTGGCCGTAAATCGGGAGGTAAAACTGGCAATACATTTAAAACCATCCATTCAGGGCGATTATTAGATTCTTGGAATGATACTAAGCAATCTAAACGTTTGCCTAAACGAATCCGTTTTTGACCAGTAGCATTTTCTAATTCTTTCTTTAATTCTTCAACTTCTTTATCAATATCGACTTCTTTAAGTAGTTCTTGAATAGCTTCAGCACCCATACCTACTTTAAAGCTTGAGCCATATTTTTCATAATAAGCCCGATATTCTTTATCAGATAAAGTTTGTTTTTTCGCAAGTGGAGCACTTCCGGGGTCAATTACAACATAACTAACAAAGTATAAAACTTCTTCCAAATCTCTTGGTGACATATCTAGAACTAGACCCATTTTCGAAGGAACACCTTTAAAGAACCAAATATGGCTACAAGGACTAGCAAGTTCAATATGACCCATTCTTTCCCGTCTTACTTTTGATTTAGTTACTTCAACACCACAACGGTCACAAACAACATTTTTATATCTTAATCTTTTATATTTACCACAACTACATTCATAATCTTTAGTTGGTCCAAAGATTTTTTCACAGTATAGACCATCTCTTTCAGGTTTTAAGGTCCGATAGTTAATAGTTTCTGGTTTTTTAACTTCACCATAAGACCAAGAACGAATCTTATCAGGAGAGGCAATACCTATCTTGATTCCTTTAAAATTATTTACTTCCATCATAAGATATCACCTTCCTTTAAATCTTCTTCTTCCAAATCATCTGGAAATTCTAAATCATCTAAATCGTTATCAAATTCGCTTTCTTCCTCTTCGTAATCGGAATTTTCCGGTTCTTCTGGCTCAGTAGGTTCTTGAATATCAATTTCATCTATTCTAATAACATTATCTTCTTTATCTTCTTCCTCTTCAATGTCTTTGATATCAATTAATTTATCATCATTGTTAAGGATTTGAATATCTAAGCCTAAAGCTTGGAATTCTTTAATTAATACTCTAAAGCTTTCTGGTACGCCAGCTTGATTAACTGTTTTACCTTTAACTAAAGATTCATATACTTTAACCCGACCAACAACATCATCGGATTTAATTGTTAAGATTTCTTGAAGAACATGAGCAGCACCATAAGCATATAGAGCCCAAACTTCCATTTCCCCAAATCTTTGACCACCAAATTGGGCTTTACCACCAAGTGGTTGTTGAGTTACTAAGGAATAAGGTCCTGTTGCCCGAGCATGTAATTTATCATCAACCATGTGGTGAAGCTTTACCATGTACATAACACCAACATTGATACGATGTTCAAATGGTTCACCAGTTCGACCATTGATTAATTCAACTTTACCATCTTCACTCATGCCAGCTTCTTTCATTTCTTCATGAATATCATCAAGGTTAGCTCCATCGAATACTGGAGTGGCATATTTAACGCCTAATCGTTTTCCGGCCATTCCTAAATGAACTTCCAAAATTTGACCGATGTTCATCCGCGATGGAACACCTAATGGATTTAACATGATATCAACTGGACGACCATCTGGTAAATAAGGCATATCTTCTTCTGGTAAGACTAATGAGATAACACCTTTGTTACCATGACGACCACTCATCTTGTCACCAACTTGAATTTTCCGCTTTTGAATAATATATACTCTAATTATTTTGAATACTCCTGGTGGCATGTCATCACTATTTTCTTTAGTATAAACTTTAACATCATGAACAATACCATCAGCACCATGCTCTACTTTTAATGAAGTATCTCGAACTTCCCGAGTTTTTTCACCAAATATAGCATGTAATAATTTTTCTTCACTAGTTAATTCTTGAACCCCTTTTGGTGTTACTTTACCAACTAAGATATCGCCTTCGTGAACTTCAGTACCAATTCGAACAATACCTTCACTATCCAAATTACGGCGAGCTTCTTCACCAACATTCGGAATATCACGAGTAATTTCTTCTGGTCCTAATTTAGTATCACGGCATTCAATTTCATATCTTTCAATATGTAGTGATGTATAGACATCATCTTTAACTAATCTTTCATTCAAAATAACGGCATCTTCATAGTTATAACCATTGTAAGTCATGAACGCAACAGTCATATTTTTACCAAGAGCAAGTTCTCCGTTTTCAGTACTAGGTCCATCGGCAATAACTTGGCCAGCATGAATTTTGTCGCCTTTTTTAACAAGTGGTCTATGATTTAAACTACTTGAAGCATTAGTTCTTTCGAAATTAGCTAAGTAATAAGTATCTTTAGCTTTAGCGGTTTTAACAACAATTTTTAAAGCATCCGCATATTCAACAACACCATCCGCTTTAGCAACAACTGTACTTCCTGAGTATTTAGCGGCTACATGTTCAACACCCGTACCAACAATTGGACTTTCGGATGTTAATAAAGGAACTGCTTGCCGTTGCATGTTGGCACCCATTAAAGTACGGTTAGCATCATCGTAATCTAGGAATGGAATACAACTAGTTGTAATAGCAACAATTTGACTTGGAGCGACATCGACATAGTTTACTTGTTCCCGATTAACCATCACGTTATCGCCATTAATTCGAACGATTACTTTATCATCGACAATGCGTTTATTATCATCTAATTTAACAGTTGCTTGTGAAATATAGAAATCGGCTTCTTCATCTGCGGTTAAGTAAACAACATCATCTTGAACTACTCCATCAATTACTTTACGATATGGCGTGGTAATAAAACCATATTCATTGATTTTTGCATAACCGGCTAAAGATGTAATAAGTCCGATATTTTGACCTTCTGGTGATTCGATTGGACAAATCCGACCATAATGGCTTGCATTAACATCTCGAACTTCCATACCTGCCCGGTCTCTTGATAGTCCACCTGGACCTAAGCTTGATAACCGCCGTTTATTAGTTAACTCGGCAATCGGATTGATTTGGTCCATGAAAGCCGATAATTGAGATGAACCAAAGAATTCTTTTAAGACAGCTGTTACTGGGCGAATATTAATTAAAGATTTTGGCGTAACATTTTCAATTTCTTGGGTAGTCATTCGTTCCCGAATAACTCTTTCCATTCTCGCCATACCAGTTCTAAATTGGTTTTGAATTAATTCACCAACTTGGCGAACTCGACGATTTCCTAAATGGTCAATTTCATCGACATTACCAATACCAGCATGTAAGTTTAAATAATAAGAAATAGAAGCATAAATATCTGAAATTGTTAAACGTTTAATATCGATATTTTGGTCATTACCAATAATCTTAATAACTTTATCAGGATTTTGTTTATCATAAACTAAAATCTCTTGAATTTGGTCATATTCATCTAATTCTTCATTAATAATAGTTTTCTTTAAACCAAAACCATTTTTTAGAATTGGTTTAATTTTTTCTAACAAGTCTTTAGTAACGACATCGCCTTTTTTAGCGACTACTTCTTTGCCATCTTTAATATCCATAGCTAAAGTGGTATTAAGTAAACGGTCAGCAACATTTAATTTTTTATTGAATTTATAACGACCTACTTTCGCTAAGTCATAACGGAAATGGTCAAAGAAACGAACAACTAATTGGTTTTTCGCTGAATCTAATGTAGCTGGTTCGCCTGGTCTTAATTTTTCGTAAATTTCAATTAAAGCTTCATCACTATTCTTAGTATTATCTTTCAAAATAGTATTTTCTAAAATTTCATTTTCGCCAAAGACTGACTTGATATCTTCATCATTTGATAAACCTAACGCTCTTAAGAAAGTTGTGACTGGTACCTTTCTTGTCCGGTCAATACGTACATACATAATATCCCGAGCATCAAGTTCATATTCTAGCCAAGTTCCTTTATTTGGTATTACTTCCCCGGAAATAATCCGCCGACCATTTTTATCAATTTCCCGTTTAAAGTAAACACTTGGACTACGAACTAATTGAGAGATAATAACTCTTTCAGCTCCGTTGATAATAAATGTTCCCGCATCAGTCATCAAAGGCATATCGCCTAAGAAAATTTCTTGTTCTTTAACTTCACCAGTTTCATGAATAAATACTCGTGCTTGAACCTTTAATGGTGCGGCGTAATTTACCATTCTTTCTTTGGATTCTTTTATAGAATATCTAGGCGTGTCAAAAGAATAATCGCCAAAGTCTATTGTAACATTTCCTGTAAAGCTTTCGACAGGAAATAATTCTTCAAATACTTCTTTGATTCCTTCTTCTAAGAACCATTGATATGATTTTTTTTGGATTTCTAGCAAATCAGAAAGTTCCATAGTATTTTTGGATTTAGAGAAACTTCTTCTCTTAACATAATCTCCGAATTTTTGTACTTTATAAGCCACGATTTCACCCCATCTAAATTTTTCAAAAATAATAATTTTTTACGAAAAAAATTAACAAGTCACCAATTTATAATTTTAGCAGTAGTATTCTAGCTTGTCAACATTTTTCCGCATGAAATATATAAAATCCCCGATTTCTTTCCACAGTTTCAATTTTATAAAATGAACTTAAAGTTTTACAAATACTTTTAGCCCCTTGGTCTTTACGAATAACAAACCACAAATGGCCATTTTTAGTTAAATGCTTTTCAGCTTCAGTTAAAATTTTTAAGACGACATCTTTACCCGCTCGAATAGGTGGATTAGTTACTATTAAGTCGTATTGGTTCTGGACATTTTCATAAATATTAGAAGAAAAACATTCCGCCTTAACATTATTTTCTTTAATGTTTTTTTCAGTTAAATGTAGGGCTCTTTTATTAACATCAATTAACGTCGCCGAACAATTTAAAATCTTACTTAAGGTTATACCAATAAAACCATAGCCACAGCCGACATCTAACAAATTGTTAACAGCTTCCTGGTTTTTCTTTAGGATTGTTTCAACTAACAAACGACTGCCATAATCAATTTGACTTTTGGAGAATACGCCATTATCACTTAGAAACGTAAAAGAATAAGTATCGTATTCATACTTAATCATTCTTATATTACTTGGAAGATTCGCGTTATTCGTAAAATAATGTTCCAAAAAATCACCATTCATTCTAAAAGACTAACTATATTCAAAATTATACACTTTCAAAAAATAAAAGTCAATAAGGACCTGGAAAGTTTTCTCAAACGTGAAATGAAAAATTAAAATCCAGTTTACACCAATTTTATGTTATGGTTTATTTCTATCTTTTATTTGAATACATGTACCATCAGTTTTATATATAGCCACACCATTTATGTCATTATATAGATTTAAACATCTTTCTAAAATATCATCTATCGAAATAAATGGTGGTATATCATCTTCATCTATAATAGGGTCACACTCTGCAAAACCAATCATAAATCCTTCAATCGTCTTGCAATATGCCCCAATTGAATATTTATTATTCTTTTCAAAATATACAATTCTATAGCCTTCATCATATTTACTACCATTTCCGGCATCAGTTAATTTTTCAGTTGAAATATCCATATCCACTCAACTCCTAACTTTACTAGTAAAGTTTTCGTGATAATTTTTGTGATTCATTTAAAGAAATTCGGCGGTTATCTTTCGTTATTAAAACACAGTCGTTGTTATCTATCGGTGCATTATCTAAAAGCAAAATAGCAGAATAATTTTCCAAATTCATTAAAACTTCCCAAAGTGCCTTTTTAATTGAATATTCAACAATATTGCTTAAAGACCTAGCTCCAGTTTTCAATTTCATTGCTTGTTCAATAACATTATCGATATAACCCTCAGTCCACATTAATTGAATATTTAGTTGTGATAGCTTTTTTTGTAATAAGATTAAAGGACTTTTACTTGAAGACAACAAAATATTTTTTAAACTTTCTTTCGTATGACCTGAAAGTTGGACAATAATATTGAAGCGTCCAATTAATTCAACTGGCATATGGCCATATTTGACAAAATCTTCTTGTTCTAATTTAACATAAGTGATATCTTCTTGTGGTTTAGTTTCTAAATTAGCTAGATAACCAGCTTTACATTCGTGATATAATGTTCCAATACTATTTTTGGCTTTCGCTTCCGCTACATCAGTAAATGCTCCAGTAGCCAAGATTGTTAATTTAGAGGTATTAAACAGAATCATTCGCCCATTATATTCGACATTATAAGTTGTGCCTTGAAAAAATGCAAGAAATGTATTTAAAACGCCTTTTCCACTTACATGGCTATTAGATTCTGAACCCTTTTTATCTATTTCATCAAAAACAATAATACCTTCTTCAGCTTTTTCAACTATCCCATTAGCTTTAACTAAAAGTTGACGTAAAAAATCTTCAATGCTAGCCCCAACATAACCGGGCATAGTTAATTGAGTTGTATCGACAATTAATAAAGGTATATCTAAATATTCACTAATAGTTTCCGCAATTAAAGTTTTACCACTACCTGTTGGTCCCACTAACAAACAAGACTTCTTGACGCGCTTATCTCCAACTTTATTCATAACAATAGTCGAAATTACATCTCTTTTAGCTTCTTCTTGCCCAATAACCACTTTATCCAAATATTTCTTCATTTTGGGAACATTTATTTGAGGTAATTTAGTTTTATTGTTCGATTTATCTTCTATAGCTGGAACTGGCATTTCTTCTGGTCTTAAATAATTTTGATAAGTTGCATAATTTTTAGCTATTTTTTGCATTCGTTGTTTGGAACTTTCATGGATAGCCCTAATAGATGCTTTAATTAATTCTAAATCATTTAATTTTAATAACCTATCATAAGTATTTACTAAAGTATATAAAAATTCATTAGCCAAATTCGTATTCTTCGCATTTAGTGTATCTAACCAAACACTTAATTCCGTATAATAATCAATTAATTCATTGATACTTTTTTTCATTTCATCTAAATTATCAAGACTAGCAAAAGCCTCATAACTTTGATTAAAAATATCTAATAATTCTTGACCATTATGCCAATATTCTTTCTTTTCGATTATTTCATCATTATCTATAAAATTCTTAATTTGATTTAATTTAGTCATTACTTCATCATAAGTTTTGGAACTAATTAAGTCATTAAATAATTCTTCATTAATTAGAATGTTCATTTTTTCCTCATTAGCTTCCGGGATGTTAGATAATTCGGGTTGAGTAATCTTTGAAGCATCAAGATTAATTGTATGATTAGTAATGTGTAAATCATCAAGACTTAGGTTATAAAACATTTCTTTTAAATTTAAGGGAACTAAAGCAATAATATCTCTATCGGGTAAATAAAAACCTAAACTGGATATATCATAAATCTCATCAAAGTACCTAGATTTAGCCTCAACGATACTACAATCGGGATACTTAGCTAATAAATCACTTTCAGAAATAATGTAGCCAACACCACTTTGGTTTTCACTGTAAGTCATTTCGCCACTATAAATTGGAAAATACTCCATACCTATTGTATCTTGAAAATAAACATAATCATCTTCAATTATTTCTTGACCTTCGATAATGGCTGAAGGATTAAAATAATAAATATCTTCACTTAAATTAATTTTGATCATTAATATTGCATATTTTGTTTCCATCTTTATCCCCTGCTTTTTAATTTAATGCTTATTATAACTAATATTTGGAAAAATGAAAACTATTTTTTATGATTATTACAGACCTAATTTTCTATATCATAAAAATAAAAGTTATTATTCTCCCATATGTATTTGAGTTTTTAACATAATAACTTGGTTTATAAATTTTTGTAACTTACTTTACATTTACTAATTCTTGCAATATACGAAATACATCGATTTTACTATTTACATTTTCTTCTTTAATTTCCTTGTTTCTTTGTTTCGGAACTTAATGATGATTTATAATTATCATAATTTCCTAAATATTCTTTTGCTTTACCGTTTTCAAATACAATTATTTTATCTGCAAATTTATTTATAAAATATCTATCATGACTAATAAAGATCAAAGTACCTGTAAAATCTTCCAATGCTTCTTCCAATACTTCTTTAGTAGGTATATCAATATGGTTAGTTGGTTCATCAAAAATTAAAGTATTTACTTCTTGTTGCAAAAGTTCAGCCATTTTAACTTTCATTTTCTCTCCACCTGATAAATTTTTAACTCTTTTGGCAACATCTTCTACATTAAATTTAAATCTTGCTAATATGCTTCGACATCTTTGTTCTGGTAATCCAACTGCTCTATTAAAATATTCTAGTAAAGATTGATCTCCTTTTTCAAATTCTATCATTTGAGGTATATATCCTATTTTAACACTTGGGCCTATAAATACATCACCACTTATTGGTAAAGTTTGCTCCCCCATAATTGTTTTGACAAAAGTAGATTTTCCTGTTCCATTTTCTCCTAAAATTGCTACTCTCTCCCCAGCACAAATTTCTAAATTTATGTCATTAATAATCGGTGTCCCATCATCTGTAGAAACTGATAAATCATTAGTTATTATTATTTTTTTACTAGTTTTATTTTGTTCTAGAAAAGACATATTTAATTTTTTTTGCTCAACTGGTTTTTTTATTGCTTTTTCTCTCATTCTTTGAGCTCTTTCCCATAAAGTCTTCCCTTGCTTCGTTAAAGAAGAACTATTCCTACTCATACCTAAATTCATGAATTGTTTAGCTTTTGCTTCTAGTTGTTTAATGGCTTCTTGTTCATCACCATATTGTGTTAATCGTTTTTCAAATTCCTTTTCACGTTGTTCTAAATATCCTGTATAATTTGTTGTATAAACTTTACTAATTCCATAATCATCCACTGCTAATATTTGATTAGCCATTTTATCTAAGAAATATCTATCGTGTGATACTATAACAGACGCTCCTTTAAAAGACTTAATATAGCTCTCTAACCATTCAATTCTTTTTAAATCTAAGTGATTTGTTGGTTCATCAAGCAATAATAAATCTGGTCCTATTAATAAAGCTTTTGCTAATTGAACTAAAGTTTTTTCTCCACCCGATAGAGTACTATAAGAATGATTTAACATATCAGAGTCTAATTCTAAACCATTTATTACTGTATTAATTTTTACACCTACATCATATCCACCAATTAAATTAAATTTCTCTAGTAAAGCACAATATTTTTCTAAAAGAACCTCATTATTACAATCTTGATTTACTTTTAATTCACACTCTTTTAATTGTTTCTCAACTTCATTAATTTCAATAAAAGCATCCTTTAGTATTTCATAAACAGTTCTATCATCTTTTATATTTGATCCTAATTGATCTAAATAGGCAACTTTTGCTCCTTTTTTGATACTAACTGTACCCTTATCTGGTGTTTCAAATCCTGCAATTATTTTTAAAATAGTTGATTTTCCGCAACCATTTGGTCCAACAATAGCAACTGATTCTCCCTCATTAAGGGTAAAAGATATATCCTCAAATAATTGTCCGTATCCAAAATTTTTCGCTAACTTATTAACATCAAGTATTAACATACATTATCACTCCTTTCAACTCCCTTGCTTATTTTATAAAAAATGAACAAAAGACAGTTTGATGCTCTTTGTCCAAAATTACTATGTTAATATACGGGCAACATTTAAATTTTAGCTTATTATATTATTATAATTGTAAAAAATAAACATGTTGCAGTAAATAGTAAATATGGTAATTTTATGATAATGTCAGTAAAATAAATTATAATATCTTTCCTAGAAAAAGGATATAAAACACTGACCCCAAAAGAACAAAAAATGAATGCATTATAGGAAAATTAATTGCCAAAGAAATAACTATATCTCAAGTATGTAAATTAACTAGCTTAAGCAAAAGGCACATATTTAATTTATAACATTTTTATTAGCAATTAATAAAATATCTCGTTCATAACATTTTTTGATGTAATCATCGGTCATACCGGCTAAAAAGTCAATTACTTTACGGGCTTCAGTAGTATTAGTTAGATATTCTTTACTCATCGTATTTAAAAAAACTTGATAGATAACAGAATCTAAATTTTTTTCTTTGATATCTTTTAAATATTTGGCAAATAATGTATTAAACATTTTTTCATATAACTTAATATCTTCTTCGTTATTAGCTTTCTTATAAATGTTTTGATAATTAAAATCTTTTAATTTAACTAAAGCATCATAAACCGGTTCGCTTAACCGAATATAATTTTGATTTTGACTATTTTTTATTATATCGACAACTATGGTATTAATTATCTCCCGATTAGTCGAACCTAAAACATTTGTAATGTCCGTTGGAATATCCGTTGTTTGAATAACTCCTAACATTTGGGCATCTTCAATATCTTTACCAATGTAGGCAATAATATCACTAATGCGTACTACACAACCTTCTAAAGTAGCTGGTCGTAATTTTTTGATTATATCTTTATCTTGATATGTTAATTTGTATTCATGTAAAAATTCTTCTTTGGTTTTTCTTTTCGGAAAATATTCTTGTCTAGGCAATTCTCCATTGTGGCACATGATAGCATCTAAAACTTGATATGTTAAATTTTGCCCCTTTCCCCCATTTTCTAAATACATTAACGTTCTAACACTTTGGACATTATGATTAAAATAACCTTCATTATTTTTTAGACTGATTTCGTTTAAAATACTTTCGCCGGTGTGACCAAATGGCACGTGACCTAAATCGTGGCCTAAGGCTGCTGCTTCAATTAAATCTTCATTTAGCTTAAGATTGCGTCCAATGGTTCGGGCAATTTTACTTACTAGTTGCACGTGAACCATTCTTTTAGTAATATGGTCATTTTCATTAAAAGTAAAAACTTGGGTTTTATCGGCATATCTTACATAACTTAAGGAATAAATAATACGGTCAATGTCGTGAAAAAAAGTAGTTCGATAAGGGTCTTCTATTTCTTTAAAAAAACGCTCGCCATTTTCATTTTGGCAAGCAAAAGAACTAAGTTTTGGATTATTCATCAGTATTTTCCTCCTCTTTTAATTTAACTAATACTTCACGAGGTTTACTACCATTTTGAGGTCCAATAATACCTCGGTCTTCTAACAAATCAATAATTCGCGCAGCCCGATTATAGCCTAATCTAAAACGCCGTTGTAAAAGAGAAGCACTTACTTTTCCTGTCGAAATAGCAAATTTAACTATTTCATCATATAATGGGTCATCACTATCATCATTCGGAGCATCAATACCAACTGGACTTGAACCTTCAATATTACTATTAATCATTAAAGAATCATCGTATGAAGCAGCTTGTTCTTTACAAACATATTTAATTATTTTATCAATCTCGGCATCTGATATGAAACAACCTTGAATACGAGTTGTCGAATTGGCTCCCATTGGTAAATAAAGCATATCACCTTTACCTAAAAGTTTTTCGGCACCTGAGGTATCCAAAATGGTCCGAGAATCAATATAAGAAGCAACGGAGAAAGCAATCCGCGATGGAATATTAGTTTTGATAACCCCCGTAATTACATCAGTTGATGGTCTTTGAGTAGCTACGATTAAATGAATACCAGCAGCCCGGGCTAATTGGGTAATTCGCATGATGGAATCTTCGACTTCTTTTTTAGCGACAATCATTAAATCAGCCATTTCATCAACTATTACAACTAAGTAATTCATTTTTGGTTGAGGACTATCGGGATTTTTTTGGTTTTCTTCTTCAATTATGCGGTTATAGTCAGCAATTTTTTTGGCACCTTTTTCCGCTAAAACGCGATACCTTCGGTCCATTTCATTAACCACTTTTTGTAAAGTTAAAGCCGCCTTTTTCGGGTCAGTTACAACTGGACACATTAAATGAGGAACACCATTATAATTAGACAATTCTACTTGTTTAGGGTCGACAAGTACTAACTTTACCTCATCCGGCCGATAACGCATTAACAAAGAAGCAATAATACTATTAATACAAACTGATTTACCACTACCGGTAGAACCAGCCACTAATAAATGGGGCATTGTTGTTAAATCAGCATTAACCGTACAACCAGTTAAATCTTTACCTAAAGTAACCAACAAACCTTTCTTAATTTTTTCGGGATTAGCATCGACCATAACTTCTTTAATTTTAACCGCACTTATCTCGCGATTAGGAATTTCGACACCAATGGTACTTTTACCTGGAATTGGGGCTTCGATTCTAACATCTTTCGCCGCTAAAGCCAAAGCAATTTCTTTATTTATACTACTTATGCGACTAAGTTTTGTTCCCGTAGGCACGACAACTTCATATTGAGTTACCGCGGGACCCACATGAATTTCGACAACTCGTCCGGCAATTTGGAAATCATTTAAAACACGTTCCAAAGATTCTTTATTGCTGCGAATAAACTCCGTTGAATTAACTTTCTTATTACGCGGACCATCATCTAATAAACTTAAAGGTGGTAAACGATAAGAATTATTTACCGCATTAGTTGAAGGAGCACTTGGTTCAGGAGCTTTAACATTTTCAATCAAACGTGGTTCTTCAACGGGTTCTTTATTATAATTATGCTTTAATTCTTCCACACTGGTAATGACAATTTTATCATCCTCTTCATCCATTCCAGCTCCCGTAATTGGTACAAGTTCATTTTCACTAGCATGGTGTTCTTTAGAATGAGGCTTTTTAATCTTAAACATTTTCTTTAAAATATTGCCTAAATTCAAATTAAAGGTCATAACTAAACTAAATAAGAATAAAATCGTTAAGACAATATAAGTACCCGTAAGGCCAAATAAACTCGAAACGACAAAAGAACTAGCCGCACCCAGGATACCTCCCCCAATAACTATTGAAGTAGCTCCAGTGGAATTTAAGATATTTTCTTTATTAATGCTATCAACTCTGTCCATATAATTATTAATAGTTTCTTGAAAAATATTGACTGGTTTATCAACTGTCTTCACAAAAGTCATGTGAGATAAAACCAAAACAATTATTATAAAAATATAAATGCCAATTAATTTAGCTTGAAAAAAATTAGGGAATTTTCTTTTAATCAGCATGTAAATACCTAAAGCCAAGATTAAAATTAAAACACAAAACCACCATTCGCCTAATAAAAACATGGCAAATTCTTTCAAAATGGCTCCGACCGGCCCAAATCCAAAACCGATTAACCCAATTAAAATCAGAACTAAACCTGTTAGTTCAACACTATATTCAAATTTATTAGCACTTTCTTCTTTCGTTTTTTTCTTCTTGGCCATACCACTTCACCTATTATCAATTATAGCATGCCTCTATTTTTAATTGCAAAAAAAAAGTGCCTAATTTGACACTACTTATAAATTTTTTTTCTTAAAATGTAATCATTGTCAGTTTGATAATTATGCATAATATTTTTTACTTTTTCTAACGATACAGCATAGAATTTATAATAACCATTTATCGGGCGATAACAATAATAATAAGTTTCTTGATTAACTATAATAAGCGCAATTTGAATATAAGTATTTTTTTCTAAATCATAATAGTTCACAAATTTAAAATAATATTTTCGAGGTAAAAAGAAATCTGCTAAAGCACCTAAATATTCGTTACCACTGGCAAAGTTCACATTAGACCTAGGAAAATTTAAAATCGTTTCAATAGCCTTTATCGCTTTAAAAACATATTCTTCTTCGGTTAAATTTTCCTTTTGGAGTTCTTTTTTTATGGTATGAAGAATATCTAAAGTATTAACATCTCTTTTATAATTTAATAATTTATCAATATCTTGTAATAAATTTCTTTGTTTTTCTTCATCTTTTAAAATATAAAAATCATTAGTAGGTAAGCCAAATTTCATATCGACATAATCTAGATTTTTACCAGAAAAATCAGCATGAATTAAATAATCCTCTAACTCTATTTTCACAAAACTGTGTCTAGTACCATCACTAAAAAATTTATTTATAATATGAGCATTTATCCCATAATCTTGCAATAAACTTTTATATAAATGACTCCATTCGGTACAAATCAAAGTATTTTTTGTTATATTATCTTTATCTACCTTATTAGATAGCATCGCCATTTTTTCTTTTAAATTAGCAAAATAATAACGCGCATCAAAGTCAAATAATTCTCCTAATCTTAAATAGATATAACGAGTAATTATTAATTTAGCTTTTAAAGATTTATCTTGTAAAATATTTAAATTATCTATTTCATTTTGTAATTTAGCTTTTAAATTCATATAAATTCCCCTTTTGTTGGTTATTTATTATAACCATTTAGGGGTTTTAGTCAACCTTTTTTAATTTTACTAAACCGGTAAACAATAAAGGATGCATTAAAAATTCTAACGAATCGGCTTTATCGACTAAAGTTAAAAGCCAAGCTTCTTTACTCCGCGGTATTCTTTTATTTAAAGGAAACATGTGGGTTTCAATCATACTGCATATCTTCGGATTCATTAATTCAGGGAAATATTTTTCAGCATTAACTCGAGCTTCATGGGCATGAACAAAACCGTGCTTTTGGAAAAATTTAGTTTTCTTCTTTTTTACTTGCCAAGGATTACTATAAAAATCATGTAATAAACCTGCGATAGCTAAAGATTTATAATCTAATTTAAATTTTTTACCAATTTTATAACAATCAAGCGAAACTCTTAAAACATGGTCATAAACACTTTCATTGTAGTGATGCATAAAATTCTTGCGCTTTTGAAATTCTTTACTATTTAAAATATCTTTAACAATTCTATAATATTCACTTTCCAGATTTTTTAATTTTTTTTTTAGCTTTTTATGTTGATTATACGAGATCGCATATTTGATTAAACACAATATTTGTAAGATGATTGTTATAATTAAGAAGACATTCAAAGAAATATTGATTTGTGGGAAGATAATTCTTAAGAAACCTAATAAAATGGTAAAAAAGATTATCCAAGTTTTAATCTTACCTATTAATAATGATTCGACAATACGCAATTTATAATAGTAATAAACATTAAAAGAAGCAATTAACGTTTCTAAAATAAAGACAATAATAAAATATTCATTTTGGGTTATTAAAACAATCAATAAACTAAAGGCTAATACTTTATCGGCAATGGTATCTAATTTTGCTCCTAATTCACTAGTAGTATGCCACATCCGAGCTAATTTACCATCTAAAAAATCAGTTAAAGCAATAAATACGGCAATGATTAATAAGGCTAAATAATGTTTACTTAAACCTAAATAAATAATTAATGGAGTAACAACTATTCGCGAGATAGTTAAAAGATTCGGAATATACTTTTTCATAATTAGCCTCTTTTTTCTATATGCTTATTATAACAAAATTTAAGTCAAGAAAAAACATTAATTTTACTTAATGTCTTATTATAAATATATTTTTAATTCTTCGATATTATGCTCCATTAATGTGATTAATTCTTGAGCAAGTTCCACTATTTCATTATCAGCATCCGGATTTTCATTTAAACCTTTATTCATTTTAATAATTCCTTTATTAGTGCCTTCAATCATCATCTTGGCTATTCGCCCATCTTCTTTTCCCATTAGTTTCATATCGCTCATCATTTTACTACTCATTTTAACCATGGTATTTAATTCGGGTTCTTGCGCACCATAAGAGGTTAAAATCGCACTAGTTTTGGTTAAGATTTTATTATATTCATCTTTTTGCTTTTGTAAGATTTCTCTTAAATCGGACTTATTAGCTTTATCAAAAACATCATTTATCCCTACTATTCCCATTTCACAAGTTTTACTAATAGAGTTTAAAAAACTAATATTTTTATTTTCTTTCATCAAAAAATCACCCATTTTTATTATGAGTGATTAATTTATTTTTATACCTCTTGGACAACAGCAATAATCATTGGTTTGCATTCAGTTTCTTCATACAAGTATTTACTTAATTCAGTTCTGATATCGGTTTTTATTTTATTAAAATCAACAAAATTGTCAGTTATATTGCGGGTAATTATATCTTCCGAAATCCGTTTAATTTCTTTAATAATTTCTTTGGAATCTTTAACATAGATGAAGCCTCTGGTCGTTACTTCGGGACCAACTAATAAGGTTTTAGTCTTTTTACTTAAAGTCGCACTGATTAAGACAATACCATTTTCGCTTAGCATTTCCCTATCTTTAATAACTAATTCGCCAACATCATCGCTTGATTTACCATCAATTAAAACAGCATTTACTTTAATTTTTTCCGTAGTTTCTTTTAATTCGCCATCTTCAAATAAAACAACTTCCCCATTTTGTTTTAAAATAATATTTTCTTTAGGCATATTTAAACTACTAGCTAAATTAGCATTTTGAACCATAAACCGATATTCCCCTTTAACCGGCATATAATATTTTGGATTGACTAATTTTAACATTAACATTAAATCTTCACTCGAAGCATGATGTAATATATTTTTATCTTTAGGGATAGAAACAATTCGACAACCTAACATCGAAAGTTCATTTTCAATTTTAACTAATAGTTTTTCGTTGCTATCATAACGCGGTTCGGCAAAAATTATGGTATCCGTTGGTTTTAATTTAACATATCTATCGTAACCGCTCATCGCTTTACTAATTGAAGCATAAGGATTTTCTTTGTCATCACATAAAAGTAAAATAGCATCCTCATCATTGATGTTTGATAAATCGCCAAGTAAATCATCAGCAAAAGTTAAGTAACCTTCTTTTTTAGCAAAAGATACGACATTTTGTAGTTTCTTACCCATTAAAATTACTTTTCGATGTTTATTGGCGGCACTGTTAAAAATGTCTTGAATAGTATATAAATGGGTTGGTAAAACCAAATAAATTAAACGATTATTATACTTATTAACTAAATCTTTAAAAAATTCTTCTAAACGATGAGATGGTGAAGTATGCCCAATTTTTTCCGAAAAAGTAGATTCTGATAGTAAACATAAAACACCCATTTTTCCTACATAAGCAATTTTCCCTAAATCCATATCATAATGGCCACTCATTTTCGGGTCAATAATAAAGTCGCCGGTATAACAAATGCTACCATCTTTAGTATTTACTACATACATGACAGCATCCGGACAACTATGAGAAACCGTGATTGGAAAAATACTTACACGCCCAAAGTTTAATTTTTTATGTGGTGTTATTTCAAAAATATTCTTCTCTGGTACTCCTGATTCCATTAAAACATATTTCGTAAACTTTGTCGCATATAATCTTATAGTGGGAATACTTTTAATTAAATCACTAGCACTACCCATATTTTCATAATGACCATGGGTTAAAAAGACACCCTTAATTCTTTTTTTATTTTTTACTAAATAATCAAAATCGGGAATAATATAATCGATACCAAACATATTACTTGAAGCATATTTTAAACCGCAATCAAAAACAAATATATCTTTATCTATTTCAATACAATAGGTATTCTTGCCATTTTCATCTAGGCCACCTAAACTAAATATTTTAATTTTACTCATAAATCATCTTCCTTTAATTTTCTTTTTTTTCTTTAATATAAAGTTTAATAGCAGAACCATTATAACAAAGATACTAGCTTTTTTCAAATAAAATGTGCCCGTAACATAAATTAAGTGGAAGAAAAAAATATTAATCGACATTTTTCGACAATTTATTTAGGCATTTTACTATATATTAAAGTTGATTAAAATATAGCAATTATAATTAATCATAATTAAAAGTTAAAAATATCATGTTTAAATAGGAAATTTTAATTATTGGCAAATAAAATTATAATAGTTATATATGCAGTAAATAAATATTTAAAAGATGAGGTGGATTATGAATAACTTAGTTTATGTACTGGAAGATTTTGGAAAAATTGACATTAAATTAAAGGAACTTTTAGCAAAGAAAGGAATCAGCCGCAATAAATTATGCACAATGATGGGTAGTAATTATGATTTAATTACTCGTTATTACAATAATAAAGTTACACGAGTTGATTTAGAAATCATTGCTAAAATTTGCTTTGTTCTAAACTGCGATATTACAGATGTAATTGAATATAAAAAATAGACTTTAAGAAAAAGCCTATTTTTTTTCGGTTAATAATTCACTTAAATAAATTATATTTAAACCTTTAAAATTTATTTCTTTTAATAAAAGTTTTACTTCTTCTAAATTAGCATTTTTCTTTATTAAGATAATAGCTCCACTTTCAATATTTTTTTTAACTTCTATAATATTATTAGAATTTAGATAAAATGTTTCTTCAAATAAATATTTGTTTTGCTTTTGACAAAATTCTTTCGTTAAAGTTTTTATATAACAAAAATTTGTATTTTGATTATTTTTATTTAACAAAGTTTCAATATTGTTATACTTAGCATTGTCATTGTTTATTTGTTCTAACAAGTTAGTTTTATTATAATCTTTTTCTTCTATGAGTATATCGGCTTTTATTTTATTTTCTTGAAAGTAACTCGCAATTTCGGAATTATTTTCTAAAATTAAAGCCACACTTTTTTTACTTTTATTACCTTGTTTAATAATTTTATCTTTATTATCTTGTAAAGAAATTTTCGGTTTGATTTCATCAAAAATTAAATAATATTCATTAAAAATACCAAAAGATTTCATATTATTATAGCTTTTAGTTTTATTAATCATTCGGCCATTAATTCCAGGTGTTATATATTCTCCTTCAATTTGGGCATCCGTTGCTTCAGTAAAATAGGAGGCAGCAACTTCATTAATCCCCATCATAATTGGGCTTTTATTTTGCATAATAATAGCAATTTTTTCCGTATAATAAAAACTAAAGACCATAATAGCAAATAAACCAAGTGTTTTATAAAATTTTTTCATTTTATCACCTAGTTAAATATATGTTATTTCTTTGGTTCTTTTTCCGAATTTTTATTTGAAGAAAGAAAAGTTATTTTTTCAGCAATGACTTCCATAATATGCTTTTTTGTCTCATTTTCTTCGTATACTCTTGTTTGTAACCGCCCTTTTATGCCGATGACATCACCAGTATGACAATATTCACAAGTATTACTAGCAATATTATTCCAAAGAATGCAACGAATAAAATCTGTTTCATAGATACCATCAATATTTTTATAAGGCCGATTGACGGCAATGGTTATTGAACTTCTTTTAGTGTTATTTTCAGAAAAAGTTATTTCTGGTTCACTAGTTAAACGACCAACTAATATTACTTGATTCATGAAATTCCTCCTTTCAAGAGGCATTAAATCATATTAACGATACTTTAGCAAATTGCAGATTTTGAAAATTTGCGCACACTTTTTAAAAATTTGCTTAAGCAGATTTTTAAATTTTGTAGACAGATTTACCGAATTTGTGCTCACTTTTGAAAAATTTGCTAAATAAAAAAAAGTTAGCATTTGGCAATAGTTCAACACGCTAATCTTTTTTTAAGATTATATTTTATAATACCTTATCTCAAATGTCGTTTGTTCTTGATTAGACTCCACAACAATATTACCATTTTCGGATTCAATTATATTTTTAGCTAAAGCGAGACCAATTCCCACACTGTCAATCGAGGCATTTTTTCCTTTATAAAATCTCTCAAAAATATGGGGCAAATCTTCAGGCGCAATACCCTCCCCAAAGTCAGTAATAGTAATTAAGACATAGGCTTTAGTTTCTAAACATTTAATAATTACTTTACTTTCCTCTAAAGAATGTTCCACACAATTTTTTAAAATATTGGTTATCGCTTCCACTTGCCATAAAAAATCACAATTTAAATTAATACCTTTAGGTGCCTTAAACTCAATTTCAATGTTTTTTAAATCACATAAAGCGGCGACATTTTTGATGGCTTCCTTAATTAAATCTTCAACTTTAACTTTTTGTTTTAAATAATGCACTGTATTAGTATCTAACTTGGATAATTTTAAAAGCGATTGCACTAAAAAATTGATATTCAATATTTCTCTTTTAATATCCTTAATAAATTCTTCTTTTGTAACTTGGTCCATATTGTTATCATCAATTAAATTATCTAGCATAATTAAAATCGAAGTTAAAGGGGTTTTTAACTGATGCGAAATATCTTCTAAGGACTTTTTTAAATTCATCTTATCTTGCTCTTTATTAAAAGCCACTTCTTTTAACATTACTGTCGTTTTATAAATTTCATTTTTTAAAATAGAAAGTTCATCTTCCGAATTATCTCGTAAATCTAAAGCATAATTATTTTTATTAATAGCTTGAATATATTGAGTAATCTTATTTAACTCGCGACTTTTTTTCCGTTCATAACCAAAAAATATTACGTAAATAACTCCTATACCTAAAAGGCCAATTATCATATTTATTTTTTGGAAATCAGCTAACTTTTCATCATTATTTAACACTATTGAATCATTTTCTATATCAATTCCATACTTAAAAAAGATATCTTGCTCTGGTTTAGAAGAATTATTCAAAATTTCCATTATCTCTAATTCTGAAACCATGGGATATTTTTCTTGGACTTTAGCTACAATGGAAACTATTTTTTCATTAAATTGGCGGTTGTAAATTCGATACTCATAAGTTGTCACTAAATTAATTATAAGGAGAAATAAGCCACTAACTAATAAACTTATTAAAAGATATTTTTTTAAATTAATTTTATTTTTCATCTATCCGATATCCTATTCCTTTTAAAGTTATGATGACTTCACTGCCAATTTTCTCTCGCAGGCGATTGATATAAACTGTTACCGTATGGTCATCGACATCATTACCAGTCCATTCCCAAATTTTTTCAATTATCGTTTGCCGACTAACTACATTGTTAATATTCAAAAATAATAAGTTAAGAATTTTTAATTCTAGCGCGGTTAATTCAACAATTTTATTATGCTTTTTTACTTCCATCTTCGCCAAATCAAAAGTAAGATTTTGTACTTTAATTATATTATTATTTTGCGTTCTTGCTAAAATTTTATTTATTCTTGCCAGTAATTCTTTGGTACTAAAAGGCTTCGTGATATAATCTTCTGCTCCCATATCTAAACCTTTAACAATTTCATCTTCTTCATCCCGCGCCGTTAGAAATAAAACGGGAATTTTTAAACTTTGAATTTCGCTAAAAAAATTAAAGCCATTGCCATCGGGTAACAAAACATCTAAAATGATTAAATCAACATTTTGACTTGCCAAAATAGTTTTCGCCATAGCTATATTCTCCGCCGTTAATAAATTATAAGAACTTTTCTTAAAAGTATATTTTAAACCTTTACAAATTGTGGAATTATCTTCTACTAGTAAAATTGTCATTAGGTTTCCTCCTTCCAAATATTATAGCATAAGTCAAAAAAAGGCCTAAGCCTTTTTAAATGTTTTCATTCCGAATTGTTTCAATCGTATTTTGTTTATTGATTTTATTTAACGAATATTTCATCAACGTAGTTATTAATAAGAAAACGGCGGCGATAGCTAAAATAATCGCTAAAACTGGTAATTGATAAGCAAATTCGCGGTCTGGAACTAAGAAGTGATAAATTATAAGCGATAAACCAACGCCAATCGGAATGCCAAAAATAAGTGATTTCATGCCCATAAATAAACTTTCTAATCTAATCATGGCTTTAAATTCTTTTGAGGTCATACCAATCGACTTTAACATAGCAAACTCTCTTTTACGCAATTCCATATTAGTAGTAATCGTATTAAAAATATTAGTAATTCCAATCAACGAAATAACAATAATAAAACCATATAAGAAAATCGCTACTAAGATAAATAAATTTTTCATCATTCGGACATTTTCTTCGATATTATCTAACTGATAATCTTCATCTTGCAAAATGGTTTCAATTTCATCTTGTAATTTATCAGCATCACTGGCATCGTAGAAAACTTCTAAAACTTTGGAAGTGCCTAAACTCTCAAATAATTCATCACTCACAATTAATTCTTGATTAGCCGATTTATTTTTTAAACCAAATGGTGCGGTCGTCGTCACATAACCAATTTCTAAATCGGAATAACTTTCTCCATAATCTAAAGTCCCGGTTATAACATCGCCAGCTTGATAATCATATATACTCATATACTTATCAACATCAATGCCTTCATCTGGTCGTTTAACCGAAATGTGTTCAAAATCAACTAAAATGGCTTTATTTTTCATAGTTTCATAATCTAAACCAAAAGATTTAAGATATTTTTGATATTGGTCTTCACCTAAAGCCACGATGTTAAAATAGGCATTTCTTTCTTTACTTGGGTCTAATTTGAAATAATTTAAATATTCTTCATTCATTTTAACATTTAAAACATTGTATCCTAAATAACGAACTATGGCAAAATTATTAATGTTATCTAATTTCGTAGTTGCTAAAACATTGGCATAACTATTATCGGTAATATTTCGAATAGAGGTATAAACATTATATTCCGAAATATTTAATTCACTTTCCACGGTCGAAAAAGCGAGACTCATAAACGAAGATAAAGCAATAAAGACGGAAACTGATACGATTATTGACAAAATGGTAGTCCGATATTTCTTTTTGTTGCGTTTTAAATTTTTGTAAGATATCTCACCACCAATGCCAAAAACTTTCGAAATTATTTTAGGCGTTCTTAAACTTTTAGCTTTGATTTTAATGTTGGCACTATTGCGAATTGATTCGATGGGACTAATAACACTTGCTCTTTTGGCACTTTTAAAAGCCGATAGATAAATAGTCAAAATACCTAAAACTACCGCGGTTAGTAAGAAAGGTAAACGAATACTAAAAATTAATTTTATCCCGGTTGCTAAACTATCATTAAGATAGTAATTACTAATAATAATTAATAAAACTGAAGCTATTAAACCTAAGATAAGACCTAAAGGTATCCCAATTATGCCTAAAATACTGGCCTCATAGAAAACATTCTTTTTAATTTGTTTTTTAGTTGCTCCAACACTTTTAAGCATTCCATATTGTCTTTGTTTTTCGGTAATCGAAATATCAAAACTATTTTTAATACAAAAGACGGAAGTCACTATAATAATTAAACAGACAATAGCAATAACGATATCTAACCCTTCAATCGCACTTAAAGGATTATTTTCTAAAGTTATTAAATAAGAATTAATATCCGCATCATATTTAACTTTAGCTAATTCTTGGTAAGCCGCTTCTATGTCATCATTCTCATCAAATTCAGCATAACTTAAATCGCCTTCTTGCCATTTTTTATAGATTTGTCTATCTACTCCTAAAATATCAGCAGTAACTTCATAGGCACTCTTAGCCCCTTTTTTGGTATACTTAGCATAAATATCTACTACTCCATCCGTCGGAATAGAATCACTATAAGTAATAAAAGTATAACCCGGCGCGGTATAAGATTCTAAATTAGATGCTACTCTTTCCATTATTCCCACAATTTTATAAGTTTTCGCCGTGGTATTAATAATTGTTTCTGATTTTTCTTTACTTGCTTCATCATATTGTAAAGGATTACTTTGGTCTAAAAGATAGCCATCCAAAGCAACTCTTGTTCCCACATCTAAAGTGATTTCATCCCCGACATGCCAAGTAATTCGCCCATTAGTTTTCAAATGCGTTGGAATTAGAATTTCATTTTCATTTTCAGGAAACCGTCCTTCGACTAAATTAATCGATAAATTAGCCAATGCTTCCTGATTTAAGGCTTTCAAATAAGCATACGGTTTATAAGTATTTTGGGAATTTTCTAAATTAGCATAACCGATATTCTTTACTATATAGAAGTCTTTTATATCCCGATTATTTTGAAAAACATTGATATCTTCAACCGGCACATCTGAAAAAACCGCATGAAAATTTCCCTTTACTTGGGTTTCATATTTTATTAACGAAGACAACAAACTCGAATACATCGTTGTTACCGCGGTGATTAAAGCAACTGACAAAATAATTCCAATAATGGTTACAATTGTTCTTTTTTTATTTAATTTTAAGTTATTAATAGTCAAACGATTCAGTAAATTCATAAATTACACCTCTTCGACAATTTTCCCATCTTCAATTTTAATAATTCTATCAGCACATTTCGCTATTTCTAAATTATGGGTTATCATAATAATTGTTTGTTTTAATTCTTTATTGGTCTTTTTTAACAAGGCAACAATTTCTTCACTCGATTTTGAATCTAGGTTACCCGTGGGTTCATCAGCTAAAATAATCGCCGGTTTCGTAATTAAAGCCCGGCCAATACTAGTTCGTTGTTGTTGACCTCCCGATAATTCATTTGGTAAATGTTTTTTGCGGTTTTCTAAACCAAGTAGTTTTAATAATTCATTTAATTCTTGACTATCGATTTGGCGATTATCTAAAGATAAAGGTAGACAGATATTTTCTTCAACATTCAATATCGGAATTAAGTTATAAAACTGATAAATTAAGCCAATTTGTCTTCGACGAAAAATAGCTAACTTGTCATCATTTAATTCACAAATATTTTCTGCTTCAATAAAAATCTTGCCACTAGTTGGTCTATCTACTCCACCAATTAAATGTAAAAGGGTTGACTTCCCACTACCACTTGCTCCCACGATGGCAATAAATTCCCCTTTTTCAACCGAAAATGATACATGGTCTAAAGCCACAACTTTGGTGGTATTTTTGCCATATACTTTAGTTAAATTTTCTACTCTAAGTATTTCCATAATGTGTTTCCTCTTTTCTTTTTTTTAGTCATTTTACTAAATCTAAGTTACAACTAAGTTACAAAATAAAAGAGATTTAATAAAACCTCTTAAAAGAATCTTAAAATATCTTGGAAAGTTATATAAATCATTAACAAGATAAGTAAGAAAAAGCCAATTGTATGAGCTGTTGCTTCAATTTTCGCATTGATTGGACTACCTTTAATTTTTTCAATTATCATAAATAAGACATGACCACCATCAAAAGCAGGGAATGGTAATATATTGATAAAACCAACATTGATACTTAAAAACGCAACTAAATAGATAAGTTGGGATATGCCAACACTAACTGATTCTCCAACTACTTGATATATACCTACTGGTCCCGATAAAGCATTGACTGAAATCTTTCCAGTAAATAAACTTGCAATGGTTAAAACCA
Organism: uncultured Bacilli bacterium; assembly: GCA_947600335.1. GTDB lineage: Bacteria > Bacillota_I > Bacilli_A > RF39 > UBA660 > MGBC108787. The sequence goes on from CANQGB010000002.1 coordinate 50,175, forward strand.
TGGAATCAATAATACTATAAAATTTACTAAAGGCATAACCAATACTATTTAACAAACCATAATGTTTCGTAGTATCGACCCCAAAACCAAATTGAGTACTTTCACTGCCATCTTCATTTTGAATCGTATTTGGTGTTACTTGATAAGTTTTTATCTCGCCATTACTTTTCTTAATTTCAAATTCATAAGTATCACTCGAATTTTTCCGAATTAAAGCAATTTGCGCTTTATCCCAAGTTCTTACTCGCATGCCATTGATTTTTAAAATTGTATCGCCAACTTCTACTCCCGCTTGTTCCATACTCGAATTTTCTAATATAGCTCCAATAATCGGTTTAGTAGTTGTAGAACCACAAAATAATCCTAAGAAAAATAAGATAATAATTGCAAGTAAAAAGTTATTGAAAACTCCAGCTACTAAAATAATTAATCTTTGATACCAAGGCCGATTACACATAAATTTTTCTTTGGCAATTTTTCCATCATCTTCGTATACTTCTCCCGCCATTGAGACAAAGCCTCCAATCGGAAAAGCCCGAATGTTATAATCGATATTATCTTTACCTTTATGGGTATGTAAAATTGGACCCATTCCAATAGAAAATTCATAAATATGAACATGTGACAATTTCGCGGTAATAAAATGCCCAAATTCATGCACTAAAATGATAATACCTAAAATTAAAATTAATAGTAATAATGTTATAAACCACATAATATTTCCTCCTTATATAAACTTAATTAATACAATAAATGCCAATATGACAAATATTAAACTATCCAGTCGGTCTAAAATACCTCCATGACCGGGAATTAAATTACTAAAATCTTTTATATTATTTTCTCTTTTTATTTTACTGAAAAACAAATCCCCTAATTGAGCCACCATCGATAATAAAATCGTGATAATGATAGTTGCTAAAACTTTAGTTGAACTAATAAAATTTAAATAATACAAGGTCGCTACCACCGTTGAAACCAATAAGCCACCCAGTGAACCTTCAATAGTTTTGTTAGGACTTATTTTACTCCACTTATGTTTACCAATTAGTTTACCAATCAATAAAGCAAAGACATCGGTTAAAACTACAACTAATAACAAATATAATAAGTATGTTAAACTAGAAGTTCTAATTAAAATTAAAACATTAAAAATAAAGCCTACAAACAAAGTCATTCCACTTAAATAGATAGCATCTTGCGTTTGATATTCTTCTTGATAAAATAAACAAGGTAACAACAAGACTAAAAAGGTCAAAGCTATATAAAAATAAGAAAAATTTAATATTAAGCTTTGTGATTCAAATTCACTAAAACACAAAAAGATAACTAAGCCAAAACTTAAAAATTTTACTAAATCGGGATAATCTCGATGACTTTTTTTTAAGTCCATTATTTCCTTTAAAGCTATAACACTTAGCATGGCACATAATACTTTAAATACATTATTTCCCAAGATAATAGCTGGGATAAATATGAGTGCTACTAAGAACCCGCCTAATAACCGTTTTTTCATACATTCACCTATCTTTTATAGTATATAATTAAATTTTTCTTTAGTCAATTGCATCTTCTAACTTCTTTGCATCAAATTCTTCACAAACATTGGAATTTAAAGTTAAACTTTTATCGCCTAAAATTACATTATTGGTTTGACATTTTAAAATATTTAATTTATCAGTTTCATACAATGTTAAACCATCTTTTTCTGTTACAATTGCTTTTTCAATCATTTTTTTAAAAGTCATACGATGGTCTGTTAAAACATAACTTAATTCATAGATATTTTCTTCATCATATTTTATATACATATTATTTAAACATTGACTATAAAAATTATATTCATCAGTTTTCGAAATAATATTTAAGTTATTAGTACATTCACTTGCTTTATCAAATACTAATTCATAAGTTTTATATAAATCGGTTTCGAGTAGAATCGCATCTTTTACATAAATGTAGGTGGTATTATTTTTCTTACTTTTACTCGCTATTCGACCGATTATATTAACACTATCATATATTTTATAATCGGATAAATCATAACGATTGCCTAAATCAACTTGAACGGTGATATGGTCCTTAAAAGCCACATGCCCATTTAATTTATTATCGGTTTGTTCATATCCTTGGAGTTCTAAAATATTTGTTCCTTGAATTTTACTAATTTTCCCTTGAATATTAAAAAACTTTTCCCGATATTTACCATAATTATTTAGAATTTCATTGCTTATAGTATTGATGGATGTTTCATCTAAAATAACATTACAAGCATATACTGAACGATAAAAATGGTCGAGCATTTGGTTATCTTGACAATTATAAACCCGATATAATAAAGAGTTATAAGTACTAACATCTTTAGAAGAAGTTACTTTTATAGCTAAGATAGGTGGCAATTCGAGAAAACTAACTAACAGATAATCAATTAAAAACAATTCACTAAAAAAAGATAAGAAAACTATTGTCATTTTAAAAACATTTTTTTTCTTATTTAAAAATAAAGCTAAAGTTAAAAGAATCAATCCCATTAGTGCTAAAGCTAAACGTAATAGTTGATAATCTTTAAACCAAAAAGGCGCGATAATCATAATTAAACTTATTGTTACTAAAAAGAGTTTTCCTTTCACTGGCCATCACCTTAATTATTACCATTATAACATAACTTTTCCTAAATGTTAAATTCCTTGACAATCAAAAAGTTTTAAACTAATATATAACCGAAAGAAAGGAAAAAAAATTATGCAAGATTATAGTTTAAATGACCAAGAAGCAAATCAATTTATTATTAACTATGAAATTAAAGATAATAAGATTGAAATTAATTATGCCAATGGCGATATTAAAGAAATAAATTATTCAGTTGATAACGAAAAAAGAATTCTTGAGGAAATGGAAAATCAAGTTCAAAATTGTCAACAATTTAAAAGTAAACAAGAAAAAACTTTAGGTAAATATCGTAAAAAGAATGCTAAAGCTTGGTTCTACGTAGAATTATTTTTATTTTCTATTTTAGGTGGTGCTTTAGGATTAACTTTAGTTTATAGTATCTTATTTATGGGTTCTACTTTAATCAGTATACCGGAAATACTTAAAATAATAATTTCAGCGACATCCGCATTAGCAGCCATCTTAGTTCCTTATCCATTAGGAAAAGCTGTTGCTAGCAAACTAAAAATTAATGATATTGAAGCTACTCTAGAAGATATTGAAAAAAACGAATTATTCTTAGAAAATAAAAAGAAGATTAATAAAAACATTAAAAAAGGTAATTGTTTAGATAATGTTGCTCAAGAAACTAAAGAAATCATCATAGACAAAGAAAATCCTAGTTTAAATATCAATGATTTAGATAAAATGCAATTAGCTGATATAGAAAATATCTTACTAAATATTAAAAGAAATAAATTATTAAATTTAAAACAAGAAAATGATTTAGTAGAAGATAACTTATTTACTCCTGAAGAACTTACAAAGGATGAAGAATATACGCGAACTAAAAGTTTAAATTAAACATGAAAAAAGTTAACCTAATTTGGTAAATAACTTTTATTTAGAAAATGGGCTGTTCAATTATTAAGTGATTAATTTTTGAATTTGCCCTTTTTTATGTGGTTTTATTTATTTTCTTGACACTAAAGACTTTTTTTACTAATATATACAAGTCGAAAGAAAGGGAAAGAAAATTATGCAAGATTATAGTTTAAATGACCAAGAAGCTAACAAATTTATTATTAACTATGAAATTAAAGGTAATAAGATAGAAATACATTATGCTAGTGGTGATATTAAAGAAATAGATTATTCAGTTGAAACAGAAAAAAGAATTCTTGAAGAAATGGAAAATCAAGTTCAAAATTGTCAACAATTTAAAAAGACAAAAGAAGAAGATTTAAATAATTATCGTAAAGAAAATCATTATGATTGGAAAATTATTAAAACTGGTTTAGTTACTTTAATTGGTGGATTTTTAGCTAGTTTAGTTTTTTTTACATTTTTTACTGATCTAAATATAATGGAAATGCTTACAATATTAATTGTATCAGTTTCGGTGACATCTATCGGAGCATTTCCTGAACCAATAATAGAAGCTATTGCTAGTAAACGAAAAATTAATGAAATTCAAGCAACCCTAGAAGATATTGAAAAACACGAATTATTCTTAGAAAATGAAAAAGAAATCAATAAAGACATCATAAAAGATAATTGCTTAGATAATATTTCTCAAGAAACTAAAGAAATCATCATGGACAAAGAAAATCCTAGTTTAAATATTAATGATTTAGATAAAATGCAATTAGCTGATATTGAAAGTATCTTACTAAATATTAAAAGAAATAAATTATTAAATTTAAAACAAGAAAATGATTTAGCCGAAGATAACTTATTTACTCCTGAAGAACTTACAAAGGATGAAGAATATACACGAACTAAAAGTTTAAATTAAAACCATGAAAAAAGTTAACCGTTAATTGGCTAACTTTTTTTAATTAATAATTAGTTTACAGCATCTTTTAATTTGCTGCCAGCTTTGAATGAAACAACATTTTTAGCTGGTATTTTAATTGCTTGTTTAGTTAATGGATTAATTCCTTCACGAGCAGCTCTTTCTTTAGATTGGAATGTACCAAAACCTACGAAAGATACTTTACCTTCTTTTTTAAGTCCTTCTGTAATTCCTTCTAAAGTTGCATCTAATGCACGAGTAGCATCAGCTTTAGTTAATCCTGCTCTATCAGCAATGAATTCTACTAATTCTTGTTTTGTCATTTTTTTACCTCCCACTTTCTTAAAGGCCTTAGCCTTACATACTAAAAATAGCAAAGATTTTCTTTAAAAGCAAGAATAATCAGGCTATTTGATAAATATATGACATCTAAATAGCGGAAGTTTACCTTTAATTTACGTTAATTTCTATAATTAAATAACAATCGTAATTAAATTACTTGACCCTTTATTAACAATTTTCGTAACTGTTTGACTTAATTTATAACGCATATTTTCCGGCATAACATTTAATTTAGCTTGAATACCTTCTTTAACTATTACATCTAAACTCCGACCAAAAATTTCACTTTGCCAAATACTATTCGGGTCAGTTTCATAATCTTTCATTAAATAATTAATCAATTCTTTACTTTGTAATTCACTACCAATAATTGGTTCAAAAGTTGACTCAACATTAACTTTCATCAAATGAATACTTGAAGCAACAGCCTTTAACTTAACTCCATATCTTGAGCCTTGTTTGACTATTTCAGGGGTTGACAAAGTCATATCTTTTAACGATGGATAAACTATACCATAACCCGTACTTTTAGCCATTTTTAAAGCCTCTTTCATACTATCTAACTCTTCTTTACCCTCTTTATAAGTGGTAAAAATCTTTAAAAGTCCGGCTTTAGTAGTAACCATATCCCCCATTAAATCTTTTAAAATTTGATTATATAATTCATCGCTACTTTCTAAATTAATGGTGACATTGCCTGTTGCGGTATCGACTTCACTTATATAACTTTTACTAATTATTTCACTATCACTAAAAGAATTTAAAATATTATCGACATCGCGTATTTTATTAACGGTTGTAATACTTTCTCTAATTTTTTCTAAATAATGTTTCTTTATATAATGATTATTATCTAAAACATGAACCCATTTAGGAATATTTACTTTAATATCTAAAACTGGAAATTCGTATAAAGCCTCTTTTAAAACATTTAAAATTTCGGATTCATCCATATCAACTACACTAATGGGAATAACAGGTACATCATAACTTTCTTTTAAACTTTCGGCTAGATTTCGGGTATCTGGGTTATTTTTATTCTTAGTATTTAAAACGACAATAAAAGGTTTACCTAATTCTTTTAATTCATAAATAACTTTTTCTTCGGCTTCGATATAATTTTCTCTGGGAATTTCACCAAATGATGCATCAGTAGTGACCACAATTCCGATAGTTGCATGGTCTTTAATAACTTTTTCCGTTCCAATCTCAGCCGCTTCATTAAAAGGTATCGATTCATCAAACCAAGGTGTTTTGACCATTCTAGGATTACCATCTTCATCAATATGTCCTGTTGCCCCTTTAATTATATAACCTACACAATCGACTAATTTAATATTAGTTGAAAATTCATCAATTTTAATAGTTGCCCCGCTACTAGGCACAAATTTAGGTTCCGTAGTCATAATTGCTTTACCCTCAGCACTTTGAGGTATTTCATCTAAGCATTTTCTTTTTTCATATTCATCTTCGATATTGGGAACAACTAAATTTTCAATAAAGCGTTTAATAAAGGTACTTTTACCACATCTAACTGCTCCAACTACTCCTAAGTAAATTTCACCATTACCTCTTTTAGCAATAGAAGCAATTATCTCATTTTTTTCCATTTACTAATCCTCTTTCCATTTTTCTATTTAAGCGTATGAAAAAAGAAAGTCGTTTAGAACTTTCTCGTATATTTTTTTCAAAATTAATTAAAACTTACCTTTTTCATAAAAAATATCATCGGGTTTTAAGTCAAATATCGCCGCAATTTTCTTGGCCATATAATAAAACAATTTTCTTTTTTTATGTTCAATTTGCCAGTAAAAGCACTCACTTATTCCCAACTTTTCTGCCATATCTTTATAACTAAACTTATATTTTTTTCGTAATTTAGTTAATTTTTTATATGTATCCATTTCTGATTCACCCACTTTATTAATTAAATTATAGCATATTTTATTATAATAACCCACAGTTTTCCGTATTTTAAATTTTTTTAAGCGAAAATTATTAATAGGTGATTTTCAATGTTTGAACATCTTAAAGAAATTAGAAATTATGAAGGCTTAACGCAAAAAGAAGTAGCAAATATATTAGGAGTAGCAAGAAGCACTTATGCTGGTTGGGAAAGTGGTAAAGATATTATTCCTTTTCCTAAATTAATTATTTTTGCCAATTACTTTAAAGTTTCCTTAGACTATTTAGTTGGCAATACTTTAAATATTGAATATGTTAATTCAACTGGTGAAATTGATTTAAAAACGGTAGCTAATAATTTAAAACAATTTCGCGAAGATTTTAATATTACGCAAACTAAATTAGCTAAGACATTAAAATGTAGTCAGCCTAGCATCGTAAAATATGAATCAGGAGAACATTTAATTACCACTACCTATGCCCTAGAATTTTCTAAACAATATAATTATTCTTTAGATAAGTTAGTTGGTCGTAAAAAATAGGTTAAAACATTTTGTCCACATTTTTAGGTACCTTATCAGTCATAATGGTACTTATTATTTTATCTTCCTTTTCTTTAGAAACGCTTTTACCAGTCATTTGACTCAAAGTAGCAATTATTTCTCTTAAAGTAGTTTCATCTTTCATTCCCGTTGTTTGTAATTTTTTCGCCAAAGTTATAATTGTTTCCTTATTAACTTTGGTTTTCTTTTCTATTTTATCATAAAGTTCATCTTTAATTTCCATTTAACATTCACCTAAAATAGTATATGTTTTAAGTAATTTTTAGTTATCATCAAAAAATATATCATCGGGTTTTAAGTTAAAAATAGCCGCGATTTTGACAGCGACATCATAATATAATCGGCGATTTTGGTGTTCTATTTGCCAATAATAAGATTTACTCATATTTAATATCTTAGCCATATCATCACAAGATAAGCCTAATTCATTTCTTAATTCTTTTAATTTTACTGTACTTTTTTTCATTTTATCCTCCGAGTGTCTTTATAATACCCTAATTTTAGGGTAATGTCAATTTTGTGCAGTTATAGTATGGTAGACTTAGTTTTTTTAAATTCATATAGTTAAAAATGGAGGAAGTGCAGTATGAATTCAATTAAAAAAATTGTTGGAAATAACATTAAATATTTTCGATATCAATCAAATTTATCACAAGAAAAATTTTATGAACAATTTGATTTAAATTCCAAATATTTAGCTTGTGTAGAAAGAGGCGAAGTTAATGTAACTATCGAATTTCTTTACAACTTAGCTAAAATTTTAAAAGTAGATATAAGAGAATTTTTTAATCCTGATGAATCACGTTTTATAACTAAAAAACGGATTGATAGTAAAAACTAAGTTCTAAATTCTATTCATATCAAATTAAAAATTTCCATATTAATTTATGGAAAAATTTTTTGTCAAAAAACATTTAGTTTACTATCTTGAGTCTTTAATAATTCATAATATTCACTGTAACTTTTTAAATCATCATCATTACAAATATAAAAATTGTCATCTTCAACATACCAACAAGCATCATCTTTAACTAAAATATATAACATAGATTCTAAATATTCCATTTTTTCATTATTAATTTTTTCTTCTTCTTCGAAAGTTTTTGAATTACTAAAATTAGCTAATTTATTAATATAACTTGCATAAATATTTTCATAAAACATACCTAGATTATAAGGAGTAATTTGATACATTGCCATACTTTCATTAGTTAATCGTTTCATTTCTGCCAATGCCTTATCAGCTTTTTCTTTTCTTGCATTTAAATCATTATACAAATTAACTGCATTTTCTTTGCCTTTTTTTAAAAAATCTGTATTTAGTAAATAAAAGGTCCCATAAGCTGAATTTTCATTATATAAATCTTGATTATTTTTAAATTGAATATAATCATCTTTAACTATTGATTCAACTACCCGATATTTACCATAAGCATAAAGATTAGAATCTAATTTATAATCATCAATATTTAAATACTTAAATTCTTTTTGCAAAATAGCCATATTATAATTATCCCATAACATTAATAAATTAATTAATATTCCTAAAACAATTAATATATACCCATAATTGTTAAAAAAACATTGCAATTTACTAGTTTCTTCTAATGATTGTAAATCAATTGTCTTAACCGAAATATTACCATTTTTTAGGATCTTCATTAAATCTTCCAGATTATTATTTTCATTCTTTATAATAAACAGAATTTTTTCCTTAGAATACAATAAAATAACTTTTTTTAAAATCACAATAGAATCTATCGTATCCCAAGATTTTTCGATTTCATAATCTAAAGATTTATGAAATATCTTTTTATCTGTAATTACATATTCACCTTCACTTGCTAAATTACACATAAATAGTACTTTTATAATAACAATTAAAAACAAACCATTTATTAATAATAAAAGCCAAAAGATAAACATTAAAATATTGACTATTATATTTAAATTATTTAAACTATCTAAAAATACCATAATCGGAATTAACATAAAAATAACTAATAAATTGCATAAATAAAAACTACTAAAAGTTCTTATTTTTTTTATTTTATTATTGGCAATTTTTCGCTTATCCAACCATATTCCCAAAGCTATATTTAGATAATTATAAAATTCTAAGCTTCTATATTTATATTTTATTTTCATTAGTATCACCCTAAGCCCTTTAAACTAATTTATTTGGCCTCTTCTTGCACTCTAGTTTCCCGAATCACTGTCACTTTAATTGTTCCAGGATATTTCATTTCTTCTTCAATTTTATTTTTTATATCTCGCGCAATTTTAAAACTCTTGATATCATCAACTTCTTCTGGTTCGACCATAACGCGCAATTCTCGACCAGCTTGCATGGCATAACTTTTCTTAACCCCTTCAAATGAATCGCCAATGTTTTCTAATTGTTCAAGTCTTTTAATATAGTTTTCTAAAGAATCATTTCGAGCTCCTGGTCTTGCGGCGGATAAAGTATCAGCTATTTCAACTAATACAGCAATAACGGAATTTTGTTGTTCATCTCCATGATGAGATGCAATAGCATTAATAACTATTTCATCTTCATGATACTTTTTAGCAATATCAACTCCAATTTCAACATGTGAGCCTTCAATTTCAAAATCGATAGCTTTCCCAATATCATGTAACAATCCGGCTCTTCTCGCGAGAATAACATTTTCGCCTAATTCACTAGCCATTAAACCTGTTAAATTTGCAACTTCAATGGAATGTTGTAAAGCATTTTGACCATAACTAGTCCGAAAATGAAGTTTTCCGATTAAATGAACTAAATCAGGTTCCACATTACTTATACCCAATTTAAACAAAGCTTCCGTACCCATTTCCATAATCTTATTATCGATATCTTTGCTTATTTTATCATAAACTTCTTCTATTCTAGATGGATGAATTCGACCATCTTTTATTAAAGTTTCAATTGTTCCTTTAGCAATCTCTCTTCGTAATGGGTCAAAACTAGAAATAACTATCGCTTCCGGAGTATCATCAATAATTAAATCAACTCCTGTTACTGACTCAATAGTTCGAATATTTCTTCCTTCCCGGCCAATTAAACGACCTTTCATTTCATCATTCGGTAAAGTTATAGTACTAACAGTTTGTTCACTTGCTACATCCTCTGAATATCTTTGCATACTAGATACAATCAAATCTTTGGCTTTATCATTTGCTACCAAAGTAGCTTCTCTTTCTTTTTCTTTAATTAATTTAGTCATTTCTAATGATATTTCTTCTTCGACTCTTTTCATTATTATAGAACGAGCCTTCTCTTTTGATAAATTAGATATCTCTTCTAATTTTTTCATCTCATCTTTTAGCAAATCATCTATTTTTAATTCTTTTTCTTGCAATTCTTTTTGCTTAGCTAATAAATTATTATCTCGTTCATCAAGGACAGCATCCCTTTTTTGCAACATTTCATCTCTTTTATCTAAATTAGCTTCCCGTTGCATTAAACGATTTTCAGTTTCTTTTATTTCATCTTTTTTAATTTTAATTTCTTTATCAGCCTCTTGTTTTAACCTAAAAGATTCTTCTTTAAGTTCTAACATACTATCTCGTTTATATTTATCAGCTTCTTTTTTAGACTCTGTTAACATATCTTGTGCTTTTTTGGCGGCTTTATTTCCTTTTATAGTTAAAAGAGCATAAATAAATGCTGTGCCAAGAAAAATACCAAAAACTAAAGCTAAAATAATGGATGCTATATAATTTCTAAAATCCATAAAAATCCTCCATTATTTATAATAGCAAATTTAATTAAAATAAATTCACTTACATACTAATTATAAGATTTTATGACAAATTTAGCAATAGTTTTAATAAATTATAATATTACAAAGTAAGTTCAAAATTTAATTATAGTATTATTATAAATTATAATATCTTTCTAGTATCTTCTTTACATTTATATCTTATCATAGAAAAAGAAAAAACTTTGTCAAAAATTAAAACTACGCCTTCAAGACGTAGTTTTTAAGCAACCCTATAAGGGTATATTACTGGCGACCTCCACATGGAGGCTTTTTTTTAATCAGCCAACCGTCTTTGTCACTCTAGCTTACCCTTGGAAAGGGTCTTTTTATTGTTTGCTTATTTAATCCTAATGTGCTTACATAGTATCCTTTTGCCCAAAAATTTCTTTGGCCATATTTATATTTTCAGTTTGCATGATTATCGAATATCATTAACGCACTTTTCCCTTTCATATATCCCATGAATTGTGATATATTAAACGTAGGTGGAATTTTTAACAACATATGTATATGGTCTATACATGCTTTTGCTTCTATTATTTCCACTCCTTTATATT
>CANQGB010000003.1 GCA_947600335.1 uncultured Bacilli bacterium
CACACGCAAACCCTTATAAATAAAGGAAAAAATAGAAAAGTGTCTTCACTGCACTCAAAGAGTAGCCTTAATTAGAACTTTAGCTTTAAATCCTAACATTCTTTTACTAGATGAACCATTTAATGCTTTAGATTATCAAAGTAGGCTGGCGGTTAGTAACGATGTGTATGAAATAATTAAAAACGAAAATCAAACAGCTATTATGGTTACTCACGATTTAGCCGAAGCTATTAGTATGGCCGACAAAATATATGTCTTATCTAAAAGACCTTGTCGCATAAAAAAATATTATGATATCCATTTAGAAAACAAACAAGACCCCATCACTAACCGAAAAGATAAAAAATTTATGGAATACTATGACCAAATATGGAAAGATTTAGATATCAATGTCTAAAGAACATAAACTATATTTAAAAAAGATTAAAAACAATAAAATAATTGTTGTAAGTATTCAAATTTTTATTGCAATCGGCTTTATCATTCTTTGGCAAGTCTTATCCGACCATAAAATTATAAATCCCTTTATCTTTTCTAGTCCTAAAAAAATATTAGAAACTACTATCTCTTTATATCATAAATATAATTTAATCGACCATATTATAACAACTTTATATGAAACTATAATTGCCTTTTCTTTAGGAATTGGTCTTGGTTTTATTATCGCAATACTTCTTTATGAATGCAAAACTTTAGCTAAAATAGTCGACCCTTTTTTAACGATGATAAATAGTTTACCTAAAGTAGCTTTAGGACCTATCATCATTATCTGGTGTGGAGCTAATACTAAATCAATTATTGTTATGGCTTTACTTATTAATTTGATAATCAGTATTATTACAATTTACAATGGTTTCTTAAATACCGACAATTACAAAATTAAATTATTAAAATCTTTTAAAGCTAGTAAATTGCAAATTTTAACTAAAGTTGTTATTCCTGAATCTTTTAGTACAATTATTTCATCATTAAAAATAAATATTGCTATGTCTTTAATCGGAATAATAATGGGTGAATTCTTAGTTAGTAAAAAAGGTCTAGGTTATCTCATTATTTATGGAACACAAGTATTCAATTTAAATATTGTTATGAGTGGCATTATCATTTTAATTTTTATTTCATTTATTCTTTATGAAATAATGAATCTTTTAGAAAAAATCTTAATCAAAAACAAATAACCATGTCTAAAAAGCATGGTCTTTTTCTTTTAATTATTAACTTTAATATCGCCACAATTGTTTTCTATTTTTAATGTAATATCAGATTTATTAAAATTATTGTTAATAGCTATTTTTCCTAAATCGGTTTTCGCATCAATAAATATCTCATTGGTATTTCCAATTTTTATATCGCCATAGTCATCTTTAATGGAGGAATCTTTCTTTAAATTAACATTATTTATTTCTATCTTACCACAGTTATTTTCTAAATTAAGATAGTTATTAACTGCGTTAATTTTTATATCACCATAACTATTTTTAACTGTTACATCATTTACATTAGTAATTTTCACATCGCCACAATCTTCATTTATGTTAGACACATTAGCTTTTTCTATTTCGATATCACCATAATTGTTCTCTACATCAACTATATTGCCACCTAGTATTTTAACATCGCCACAGTCTTCTTCTACATTGATATCTGTACTTAAAAATTCATCAACAAAAATATCGCCATAGTCATTTTTAATATTAATATTGCCATTAAAATTTTCGGGTAAATAAATTTCGATTCGCGCACTTTTTTGGTTAAAACAAAAACCTATACAACTTTTTTCATTGGCTTGCACCTTCAAAATATCCAAACTAGTTTCTACCTTAATATAATCTGGTTCGCCATAAACTATCGCCCTAATGTTTTCGGTATCAGACTTTTTTATTACAATCTCACTTGTAGTGGAATCTATTATAATTTTATTAAATGATTCTTCATAAGTTTTATCTAGTACCAATTCCTTACTACTTTGTAAGCCAAATCTAAAACCTTTAAATTTAAAATCACTTTGTAACAAACCAACAAAAAATATCGAAAGAGCTATCAAAATAATAGTTAATACAATAATTAAAGCTATAATTCCCTTTCTACTTTTCATCTTTGGAACTCCTTAACATAAATATTAATTTGAGAATTTCTTCAAATAAGCCAAATAAAACCCATATTATCCAAGTTAAATGCCAGGCCATTGTTTTAAAACTAATAATTAAGTATATAATTGTTACGATTATGGCCACTATATGGGAAATCTGATTTCTTAATTTATCCATATCTGTTTCTTCAGGAGTTTTTACTTTTTTATATCTAATACACACATAAATTATTATACCTGTTGCTATTCCACAAATAAGTAAGAATATAGAAGATGCTACGATAGGATTCATATTCATTACTGGAATTGCAATCATTATCCATACAACAGATAGAAAAAACAATCCTACACTAATAGCTATTCCTTTAGCTTTCTTACCCGTCTTAAATCTTTCATCTTCTAAATCACCATGAGATTCAGCATTTTTAGAAATTTCCTTGTCCTTTAACTCAATAAATAATTCATTTGGGGTAATGCCATACAATTCACACAAAGGAGCCACTTTATCTAAATCAGGCATACTTTGGTCGGTTTCCCACTTGGAAACTGTTTGTCTTGTTACATTTAATTTTTCTGCTACTTCTTCTTGAGATAATTTTATATTCTTTCGCAATTTATATAATCTTTCGCCTAAATTATTCAATTTTCTCACCTCATGCCTTGAATTATACATTTTATTTTAGTTACATTCTACCTGTTTAAGTTGGAAATTTGTCAACTAACATTAACATTTCAGCTTTTCTTACCTAAATTACATTTTATTTATATATTCCTTCAAAGCTAATGGTACATATCTTGGACCCCTAATAGCCCTTATTCCTAAATCATTCAATTTTTTAAAAGACAATTTATCTTTTTCATATCTAGTTATTAATGTTATTTTCATCGCTCTTTGTATTTTTATATTTTCATCTTGATAATCATAAGGCATATTTACTTCTTTGACTTTAAACTTATACATAATTGCTGAATAAGGTTCGGCCACATATATATAAACAATATCCCCTATTTTAATATCTGTACTTTGTTTCCACATTATTGTCTTATTCTCTTTTAAGGCTTTCTCAATATCAAAATACTTGGGATTAGCCGGAATTATCCACTCATTTTTTACACAATATTTATTTGTAACGGTGGTAAATGCATGACTCTTCTCAATTAAACTTAATATCAATTCATCAGTTGAAGTATCATCCAATATAATTGAAATCCAACTTTTCTTATTCATATGATAAGCCGGATAAAAGCCATCCAACTTTAATAAACCTTCTATCTCCCCAGGTTCTAGTTTTATGTTAATTATCTCTATTTCGCCCTTAGCTTTTTTATCTAATTTATTTTTATCAAGATTCATGATTATGCCATACCATTTTTTACTATCTTGATTTTTAAAAGTAGCATACCCAGGAAACTTTTCCCATTCAAATTCAGGCTCATCCCCATACTTATCTTTTATGGCTTTGGCTATTCTGTTAGATTGTTCATAGATAAAATCTTCTTTAATAAAACAATTATCTTTAATATCTTTTAAAATGTTTTCAAATTCTTCTTTCACACGACTAGCAAAAGAACCGATAGTACCTTCCACCCGAAAATTAGTATATTCTTCACCAAATGCTAAATCATAAACTTTACCCTTAATTATACCGGCATTATTTATTTCAATATCCACTCTAAAACTATTATCCATGATATTTTTAGAATACTTATATGAAGATTTATCTTTTTTAAATCCATATTCAATGATTTTATTAACATCCATTTTTGTCCTTCTAAATAATTCTTCTTCCATAGTCATCTTATCTTACTCCTAAAAATTATCGTTCATTATTCTATTAGTTTAATGTTTTGAGTTTCCACTAATAATTCATCAAAATCAGATATATATTTTTTATCCTGTACAACCCTATATTTTTCATATTCAGCAAGTGCTAATTTATCGGCTATTTCTCTTGTAACTTTACCATTATCTTTCAAAATGTTATATTCATTTAAATTTAAGAACATTTCTAACTTATCTTTCCATTCTTGCATAGATATAATATGACCTAATTTCACTTGTCGCTCGGCAAAATCTAAATACATAGATACAAGATTATTTAGTTCTTTAATTTCATCTTGAGTTAAATAATTTTTAGCCACTACAACATCAGTTTCCAATATTTTACCATCAGGAGCATTTTTCCAAGTTTGAAGCCCCATATTATCTTTTTGTGAATCAACTCGTGCTTTTATAATTTCCGGTGCAGTCTTTCCAGTAATAGCAAAATGTAGTTTATTTTGAACATTTTTATAAAACTCTTTCGTAATTTCACTATTTTTATCATAATCATAACTACACTCTTTATAAATATCGGTAATTTTTTGATAAAATCTTCTTTCACTAGCTCTAATTTCTTTAATTTTAATTAATAATTCATCAAAGTAATCTTTACCAAATTTTGGTCCATTCTTTAATAATTCGGTATTTAAAACAAATCCTTTTTTAATATATTCCTTTAAAGTATTAGTTGCCCAGATTCTAAAATCTGTTGCTTCTTTTGAATTAACCCGATAGCCGACTGCAATAATAGCATCTAAGCTATAAAAATCATACTCACGCTCAACATTACGATTTCCCTCTTTTTGAACTTGTCGAATTTTTCGATTAGTTGCACTTTTTATTAATTCTTTTGAATTATATATTTCATTCAAATGATAACTGATTGTATTAGGCTTAACATTAAATAACTCAGCCATTGTTTTTTGAGTTAGCCAAAAATCTTCATTGTCATATAAAACTTCAATAGTTTTATTATTATTTTGACTTTGATATAATACTAGTTCTTTTAAATTTTCAATCTTCATACTAAAATCCCCTCTAAAATGTTAATATTTATTTATCTTCAACAACAGTATACATATTATAAAACATTATTTCAATTTTTTAAATTATAGCACGTACATCACTAATCTTCCAAATATTTATCGCCATTTTAAAATAATTGTTTTAAATAATAAATTCATGAAAAAATCCTAATTTTCTTTAGGATTTTTAACTAAAAATATCTTTATTAAACATTTATTTAGAAAGTTAAATACATTCAATTATAATTTTTTATTTCTTAGAAACCTTACTATATTTTAATAAATCACTAACATCACATTGTAATACAAAAGCTATCCGAGCAAGCATATCTAAATCAATTCTTGTAACTTTATTATTATAATAACGATTAACTAAATCATAATTAGTAGCAATCATATTACATAACTTATTTCTACTTATTCCTTTTTTATCAAGAATCTCTTTTAAATTTATTTCAATTTTTCCATAATCTCTTAAAATATACACACTATCATTCATAAGCATATTCCTTTCCAAATTATTATTCATTATTAGAATATAAAATATACTTATATTATAATTTTTTTATAATAAAAATACATTTCCCTAAAAAACTATATATAAAATATATTAAGCATATATATTTGTGCAAAATTCTATATATATTTATTATTTATATATTTTTATATAAATTTTTCATTTAAAATTATCCGAAATAATGCTATAATACTATTAAGAGTAAAGGAGGTATTTATTAGATTAAAAAATCTTTTAACTGCATTAACACTCTTTATAATAAGATATTATATAAAAATGCAGTATTAAATATGTTCATCTATTTCCCAATATATTTATAATAGATGCAACAACAATAACTAATGTGATGTACATAAGCGTAGGAGGTATTTATGAACAATTCTAACAATCCATTTAACAATAACAATAGAATTACACCACAACAACCAAATAATAATCTGAATGGGAATATAACATCTACACCATTACAAAGTAGTACATTAAATCAAAATAATATTCCAAGTCAACCAACTAATAATTTTAATCAAAAAAATAGTGAGTATTCATCTAATAACCTAAATAATATGAATTCTACTCCGATTAATAACATAAATAATATGAACCCTAAGACTGTTAATACTATGTCTATTAATCAACAAACAAATCCCCAACAATTTCAAAATTTGAACAATAATTTGCAAAATCAATCATCAAACCCTAATTTTAATGATGAAGATTTATTAAAAGCATTTATTGGAAACAACTATGATAAAATTAATCCTAAAACATTTAATTTTGCTGGATTCTTTTTTACGACATTTTATATGTTTTATAGAAAAATGTTTTTATATAGTATCCTTTTAGTCATAGTTAATTTAATAATATCAAATTTTATTATTCGAAAAAGTACTGTTGCATATATAATTGTCACAATTTTATTCGGAATAATAATTGGTCTTTTTGTTAATAAAATTTATATATATTATGCCAAGAAAAAAATTGCCAAAATAAAATTAGAAAATCCTCAAAAAAATCTGGAAGAACTAAAAAATATTTGTTCTACTAAAGGTGGAACCAGCTTTATAACCATGTTTTTAGGAATTGGTGCTCAACTAGGTATTGCCTTAATTATGATTATAATTATGATGTTTATGGGCTTAAATAGTTTATTTAGTCCTAACATTAACGATAACAATAATAGTGCAAATGATAAAGATTCAACAAACACAGGAACTTTAGTAGAAAACGTAACCATTAGTGGTTATTCTTGCTTTGGCACAAAATGTACTATTTCAATTGAAGACTCAAATGGGACTATGACTAATTATGTAATGAATTCAGATGATGGAGAATTTTTTAATACTTTAAGTGACTATACAGATTATATTAAAGTCAATATATATTACACATCTAAAGGAAATGAAAAAACTATTTCTAGCTATAAAATATATTTAAAATCAAATAATGAAGATATAAGTTCTATAAAAACTGAAAATGAATTAAGAGATAAAATAGGACTATATTCTATAGGTACTCATACAGATACATTTACTCTAAAAAAAATAGGAACACCCGGTTTTGGTTATAAAGACAACGTTCCCTATACTTATACCACTTATATATTTGTTGATAATCAAAATGTAGAATATGAAATGAAATATATTAATTCAAATGGTACTCTAAATTTAACTGTTGGTAACAAATATACCGTAACTTTTGAAGTAACTGAAAATACATTTGATTATGAATTTAATATTAAATCAGTTAAATAAATATGATACCCCTAATCCACAAAATTAGAGGTATTTTTTTGTCCAAAATTTAACTTTAAGCTATTACAAACGCAATCGTATTACAAATAACTCCAATCAAAAACATTACCCCTGTAAACAAATCAGTTTTATCTCTTTCTATTTTATAACGGCTTAAAAAAGTAATACAGTTATAAGCACATAATAAACTAACAACCGATGTCATAGAAGTATCTTTAAAAAATGAGATTATTACTAAAATAATCGAAAATAAAGCCATGCCAATAACACCATATTTCATCGATTTTAAATGCACTAACTCTGTTAATTTGATAATATTCTCTTCACTCTTTTTAGCTATATCTTTTTCTTCTATCTTCTCTCCAGCGAGAATCTCATTAATACTTACATCTAATATTTCACTAAGCGGTTTAAGTAAAGACATATCCATTAAACATAATCCTCTTTCCCACTTACTTACTGCATTTTTAGTAATTCCCAATTTCTCGGCTAATTCCTCTTGTGTTAATTCTTTTAATTTTCTTTGCTTCGCAATAAACTTGCCAATTTTTTCTTGATTCATAAATTTTCTCCCTTCGAGAAAAACTATACCATTCATAACTTACTATTTAAACATACTAATGGTTTACCCTTATTCTTTAATCAACTTGTTTATAGGCCATTTTTTCTATATATGTTTTTTTCCTATTATTTTCCCATATTCCATAACTAAAACCAACAATCATAAAAATATATTGTATTCCATTATCTTTTATAAAACCATAAATTATAAAGCCAACAATTATAATCATGGCCAAAGTTAATTCTAAAAAATGGTCTTTATCCCATTTATTACTAAAATATTTAATCTTTTCTTGTAAAGTAAATGAACTATTTTCTAATGCCTTAAATAAATTATCATCAGCTTGCTCTCTAAACATTTCTTCCTTAATTTTTTCACCCGCAAAAAATTCATTTAAAGTTATTCCTAAAACATTGCATAATTTTTTATATAAAGATACATCTGGTAAACATATACCATTTTCCCACCGACTTACAGACTTATTAGTTACGCCTAACTTTTCTGCCAATTGTTCTTGCGTTAATTTTTGTTCTTTTCTTAAAATCGCGATAAAATTACCAATTTTTTCTTGGTCCATAATTTTACTCCTTCCTAAAAAAGATTATATATAAATACTCAAGCAATTAACAGGACACCAAACGAGAGTTTTACCAAATTTAAATTTATTTTATGTATTCTTTAACTTTTCATTCGCTCTAATAATCATAAATATAGACATAGCAGTATTTATTAAACATGCCACAAATCCCATTATGCTAGTTGTTATCATTTTAAACTCACTATCATTTGTACCAAATTGGGATACCATTGCCACTTCCAGAGAAATCATCGAAATCATCGCCACAGTTAAATTAACACATTTACTTGCGGCTAAAATGGGTCTTTTATCTTTTCGATATTTAATCACATTTATAATTGCAGTTATTATTAAATAAAAATCATAAATAGCAACCAGATAAATAATAAATCCGGCATAAGTAATTTCTTGATTTTGTTTAATAATTAAAATAATCATTCCTGACAATATTAAATTTAAAAATAAAAGTATTATCCCTGTTAATTTAAGTTTTTTGTATTCATTATTTAAATTTTGACCAATTTCATTTTTAATGTCTTTCACAATAGATAACTTCATTAAGCATAAAACTAAGTAGTAAACTGCAAATATAATAAACCACCAAGACATATAGTATATTCCTGTTCCTAACTTTAAAATACCATAAATGAAATGAAAGAAAGTAGCAACCGCTAGATTAAACTTTGTTATTAAAATTTCTTGTTCTTTATAAAAAACATAAGGCTTAGAGTTTTTAATTATCTTATTACTAAATTTACATATTTTCCAAAACCAAATACAAAACATAATTAAAGCATAGGTCGATAAAAGATAACTTATATAAGCAAGAGGTGTATTTTCTAAATGACAACTAAAAACATAAATAAGCAAACCAAAAGCCAAGTTAAATAGTATGAATCCAATTATTTTATTGGGCCAAAATAATTTGTTTAATATTTTTTTCATAACTTCACCTCTATCTATATAATACCATTAAATAAAAAAAAGGAAGAATATTCTTCCAAGTAAATAATTAATCTTTATTACTTTTTAAATATGAATAAATTGGATAATTAAGTACACAAATAAGTAAACCAACAATCCCAGTAGCAATACCGATTATTAAATCAGTTTGAGTTGGATTGCCTACCATTACTTTACTCATACCAAAGCCCATTACTAATGCCCCAACTATACCAATAAACCATGTAAATACAATTCCCCAATTTATCGGGGCATGTTCTTTTTTAGGGTGACTACTACGATACACTGGAATAATACAAAGAAGAATAATAAATCCTAAAATTGCTACTACAACACCTGCCTTAAATAAGTTCCACTCCGGTATTAAACACATCGTCAAACCTATTGCAAATACTAAACCACCAATAGTTCCTAAAATTATTTCTAATAAAGTTTCTTTTTTCATTAGTTATCTCTATACTCCTTTATTTATTTAATTTCATCTTGAATTTCTTGGGTTATTTTTGAATATTTATGTTGTTCTTGTTGTAATCTTTTCTTCGCTTCTTCTATTGTTTCATCATCTTCCTTTAAGAAAGTATCGACAAATTTATCTTCTATCTTTTGGTAACCACCCACAACTGTATCTTCAATTTTTTTGTAACCACCTACTACAGCTTTTTCAATTTTTTTATTAGCATCTACGATTTTAGACATCCATATTTCTTCCTTTCAATAATTAGACACTTGTCTTTTTTTTACAATTTTAATATAATCTATTTAAAAGTGAAAAACAATCAACAATTTATCGACATTTGTCCAATTAATACAAGGAGTGAACTATGTGAATACACCAAATAATAAAAGAAAAAAAGAAACAAGAGATAAAATTAGTAAAGTATTTATAACTTTATTACAAACTAAAGAAATAAATGAAATCTCCGTTACTGACATTTGTAAGCATGCTAAAATAAATCGTTCTACTTTTTATGTTAATTATCTTGATATTTATGATTTAGCAGACAAAATCGGGCAAGAATTAGAACAAGATGTGTTATCTTTATATCAAGAAGAAAGAGATACTAATCATAATTCAAACGATTTTTTAAAACTTTTTAAACATATAAAAGATAATCAAATATTTTATAAAACCTATTTCAAATTAAAAATGGACCAAAACCTTATTACCCAAGAATACGATTATCATTTATCAAAAAAATTATATGATGATAAATACATTGATTACCACATGGAATTTTTTAAGGCTGGACTTAATGCTATTATTAAAAAATGGCTTGATAATAACTGTCAAGAATCTCCCGAAGAAATCGAAAATATCTTAAAGAGTGAATATTTAACCAAACATAATATTCAAAACTAAACTGCTATTATTCATTAAAGCCAATTTTCTATTTTGTTTCTTGAATTTACACATTCAGTTCCTTTTATAGCCATATTATCATTTAAAATAGTGGCCCCTGGACATATTTTCTTAATATCTTCTACAACATTAGCTAATCCTGAACCTTCATGAGTTGTTACTATTCTTACTATTTTACCTGTAAAATCTAAATCTTTGATGGCCGTTTCTATTTCTGGTGCGAAACTACCCCAATAGACTGGTGTCATAATATAAATTACTTCATATTGCGAAATATCATTTATCTTATTTTTTATCGGAGCATTTCCTACTCTTTGTTTTGCTTCTTCAATACACTTATTATATTCCTTACTATACGGTATTAATGGTTCTACTTTAAATAAATCAGCTCCCACAATATCCCTTACATATTCCGCAATATATTCCGTATTTCCTTTATTAACGTACCCTACAGCATAATTTTCATCTGCTCTTGAAAAATAGATAACCAAACTTTTCATATTTTTAAATTCACTCATATTTAAATCTCCTTATCTTATTATTAATTTTAATTTCTTTAATCTTTTATTTTAATTCCCAATATTGTAGCTAAATCCATAGCTTGAAAACTATTAACAGTTAAACCTCTTAAATCTTCTATCTTAACCAATATATTCGAAATATCACAAGTTCTAAAATCAAGATGCTCTAATTTTGTATTACTAAAATCAGCTCCCATTAACTTACAATTATCAAAAGTTGTCTTATTAATAGCTTCTAAAGCAATAAAATTACTTTCACTAATATCACAATCACTAAAGTTCACCTTATTTAAAATACTCTCTGATAAATTACTATACCGCATAGAACAAGCTTTAAATGAAACATTCTCTAAATGAATATTCATCATATTCGTACCAATAAATTTTGAATTAATATAAACATTGCCCTTACTTATAAACTTGGAGTATATTGCATTGGAAAAATCACAATCTATAAACTGGCATTCTAAAAAATATATATTAGATAAATCATGCTTAGAAAAATCGACATTTTTAAATATACAATTTACATAGTCATTATAATTTTCTTCAAAAATCATATTTTCAAAAGTTTCATCTTTACATTTCATTTTAATAGCCCTCCCATTTTCCAAAAATATTAATCTACTATCTTAATTATATTTTGACTTTTATAATTAAACAATTATTTTTATAAATGGCTTGAATTTCTCCACCTATTAAATCTATTAGCTGTTTAGCAATAGATAATCCGATTCCATTCGATTTCTTAGCACTCCTAACAGTATAATACCTATCAAATATCTTTTCCAAACTAACATTGTCTAATCTAGTTGTTTTATTAGAAAATTCTATTACTCCATCATTATATAATTTAACATTAAAATCTTTTTCACTATACTTTATAGCATTAGAAATAATATTTTCAAATATTCTTTTTACCATATTTTTATTAGTATATCTCATAATTTTTTCATTACAAATACTTATACTCGGACTTATATTATTTTTCTTAAACAAATCATAAAAACCAACCATAGTATCTTCTAAAATATCATTAATACAGATATTTTCTTTAGTTAACTCTTTTTCAATATCTAAACTTTTAGAATAATCAAAAAGTTGTTCCGTAAGTTCAATTAAATCTTCAACTTTTCCATCAATAATTTTAAGATACTCAATTTGTTTTTTAGTAAGATTTTTACTATCTAATAAAT
Organism: uncultured Bacilli bacterium; assembly: GCA_947600335.1. Taxonomy (GTDB): domain Bacteria; phylum Bacillota_I; class Bacilli_A; order RF39; family UBA660; genus MGBC108787. Next base: position 12,384 of record CANQGB010000003.1, read on the forward strand.
CAAGATAACCCCTTATTGCTGTAAGAGGTGTTCTTAAATCATGAGATATATTAGTAATCGAAGACTTCAGTTCTTGATTCCCATTTTTATATTCTAATTCCAGTTTTCTTAAATCTTTTAAATTTTTATTCAAATTCTTAACAAAGTTTTTTAAGGTTTTATCATTAGTATTAATCGTAATTAAATTATTCGTATCTGATTTTATAATACTTGTTAACGATTCACTTATATTTTTTATTTCCTTTTTTAATATGTATATTTTGACTATTAAAAAACTAGAAATAATTAAAACTATGAAAAATATATAAAACCAAATACTCATTAATAATCGCCTTTCTATTTTAATTCTTTTTTCTTAAATAACCTAAGTCCTATCCCTGTAAATATTACTATATTTGCTAAAGAATATAAAGAAATTTTTGCTAAATTAGGTTTGATTCGTCCAGCAATTTGATACATTTGACCAGCCGGATTAACATCCGCCAAAAATTGATATATCTTTCTTGCATTTTCACTAGGATAAAAAGGATTAGGTTCTTCTATATATTTAAACTCCATCGTGTCGGCATTAGTTATTTGGCCCTTTTGAATATATTCTGTTTCACTTAAAATACTAAAACAAGTAAGAGCCCCAATCATTAAAACTACAGTTAAAACAATATTTATGATGGTACTAATGGTTTGATTGGATATCAACATTGTAATAAAGGTAAATATACTCGAATAAGTAATTATAGTTATAAAAATACAACCAATTAATTTGAATAATACTGTTAAAGACATAGTAATCTTGCCAAATAAGGGAATCCCTAGAACTACAATCACTACCAAAAATATAATATAAGCCATTAAACTGACAAGCGAAACAATTACTAAATTTGATAAATAGATATTAGCTCTATTATGACCGATACTAATCTTATTTCTTAATGTTCCATCAAAATACTCTATTCCTAAAAATATGCTAGTAAAAATCGCACTGGCCATTCCAATAACAGTTGAATAATTTAACATAAGTTGTTCTACTTCTATTACTTTTCCATACTTATTCACATCAAGCCATTGGGTATAACACATAAATAAAGCTAAACCTATACTAAAGACTAAAAATGTCCAAAATACTTTATTTTTTCTTAATCTCGTAAAACCAGCATTTAATAACCTAATCATTTGCATTACCTCTAATTAAATTCATATAGTAATTTTCTAAAGATTCTTCTTGTTCATGAATCTCATCTACTTCTAAATTTCTCTTGGCAAGTTCTTTAATGAATTTAGACAAATTATAGTTTCCATAAACATATATTGTCTTTTTATCTATCACTTCGTAAGGCATATTTTTTTCTTCAAAATATTTAACAAATTCTTCTAACTTATCAACTTTTAGGATAAGTTTATGATTCATCCTTTTTATAAGTTCTTCCTTACTTATCTCTTTAATAATAAACCCCTTATCTAAAAATCCATAGTGGGTGGCCACTTTAGACAATTCATCTAAATAATGACTAGATATTAAAATAGTTATTCTTTTTTCTTTATTTAATTTTAAGATTAATTCTCTTATTTCAATGATTCCTTGGGGGTCCAGTCCATTAATCGGTTCATCTAAAATCAAAAAATCTGGATTAGTAACTAAAGCCATCGCAATTCCTAATCTCTGTTTCATTCCTAAAGAAAATTGTTTAACTTTCTTCTTACCTATATTTTCTAATCCCACCAATTTTAATAAGTCATCTATTTCTTCAAAACTTGGCATCCCTACTAATTGGGCTTGAATTAACAAATTATCTTTAGCCGACAAATCTTCATATATAGAAGGGCTTTCGATAATCGCTCCCATTCTTTTTCGCACACTCGATATAGCCCTACTATCATTCTTAATACCATAAATTGTATAATTTCCACTTGTCGGTTCTTGTAGACCACAAATAATTCTTATTAAAGTAGTTTTACCGGCTCCATTTTTACCAATAAGACCATATATTGAACCTTTTTCGATATGCATATTTAAATTAGTTAATGCTTTAAAATTTTTATATTTCTTTAAAAGATTATTTGTTTCTAAAACTAACTCCATAATCTTTCTCCTTTCTAAACATCTATTCTAATTGAAAAATGTTAAGAAAACAGTTAACAAAATGTTAAGATTTTATTAAGATTATTCCTTTATTTTAAACCCTAATCCCCAGACAGATTCTATATATTCATTCTTGGTATACTTTCTAATTTTCTTTCTTAAGTTGCTAATATGAACTCTTAACGAATTTTCATCACAATCTTCGGTATCAATACTTATTAAATCTAATAATTTATTTTTGGTAATCACCTGAGTAGGATTTAAAAGTAATTGCTTTAAGATTGCATATTCAGTCTTAGTTAAATTTATCTTGTGTTTAGAAACAATAAGGGTACGATTATCGAGTAGTAATTCCAATTCTTTATACTTCAAAGTTTGAGCCTTAACAGTTTTGTCTCTTAGTTGGACTTTTATTCTAGCTAGTAACTCACTACAATCAAAGGGTTTAGTTATATAATCATTAGCCCCTTTTAATAAACAATTTACTTTATCCTCACTTGATATTTTAGCCGACAAAACTATTATTGGCGTCTCATTTACTTTTTCAATTATTTCTTCCCCATTAATTGCTGGCAACATTAAATCAAGTAATATTAAATCATATTTTTCTTTTTCCAAGAGCAACAATGCTTCAGTTCCTGAATATGCATTATCTACCTCATAAGCTTCTTTTTTTAATAATTCCTGAATTATATTATGAATACTAATATCATCTTCTACAATTAAAATCTTGGCCATATATTATCACCTTCAAAAAAATTTTTCTAACACTTACTTGATTAATAAGCTATCACTATTTTCCCTATTCATCTTTAAAAAACTTAGCAATGACCGGTTTTAATATTTCCATTATTATAAACGATACAATATTAACTAAAATTACAAACAGTAATTGAGAAATCGTTATTAATGTTAAACCAAAAATCTTTCCTATTGGAGTTAAAAATACTAATAACTGAACTAATAACAACCCTAAAATACCTATATTTAAATATTTATTACTAAATAATCCTCTTTTATATATTGGCTCTTTTAAAGCCCGACAATTATAAGCAAAAACAAATTCATTAATAATGATACTCAATAAGGCTAAAGTTTGAGCAATTACCGTTCCTAAATACAAAAAATGGTAATAAACATACAAACTAATAAAAGTTTCAAGTACAACTGATATTATTAAAAATGCCCTAAAAAAACTTGTAAATATTCTTTTGCTTAAACCATTAGGTTTTCGATGCATCACATCTTTCGAAGCCGCTTCAAATGCCAAAGTTATCGATGGAATAGTATCAGCCACCAAATCAATATATAATACATGAATAGCCGAGATAATTGGATGACCACTTAATAAACCAAATAAGATAATTAATATTTCCGTAAAATTACTTGATAAATTATAGAGCACATTAGTTATAACATTGTCATATATTCTTCGTCCTTCTTCAACTGCTGTAGTTATTGTATTAAAACTATCATCTAATAAAATAATATCTGAAACATCTTTAGTAACATCTGTTCCACTTTTACCCATTCCAATTCCAACATTAGCTAATTTAATTGCTGGTGAATCATTTACTCCATCACCTGCCATTGCAACAACTTTTCCTAATTTTTGGAAGGCTTTAACTATTCTCAACTTATTCTCCGGACTTACTCTAGCAAATACAGAATATTTCTTAATATACCTAACTAATTCTTCATCGGTAATTTTATCTAACTTAGTTGCATCCAAACATTCAGCATTACTTTGACAGATACCTACTTCTTTAGCAATCGCTGTTGCCGTAAGTAAATTATCTCCCGTAAGCATAATTGGTCTAATCTTGGCATTTAAACAAGTTTGAATAGATTCTTTAATATTATCTCTAATCGGGTCTTTTAAACCAACCAAGCCCACTAATACTAAATCATCTTCTTCGTTAAAATAATCATCTACTTTTTCAATATTTTTCTTAATTGGCTTATAAGCAAAGGCCAAAACTTTTAAAGCATCTTGAGCCATAGTTGCATCAAATTCTTTATATAGCTTTTCTATCTCTTTTGACAAATTCACAATTTTATCTTCTACTAATACTTTGGTACATTTATTTAATATGGCTTCAAATCCACCTTTAGCATATAAAACTTTTTTTCCATCCATTTCATAAACAAAACTCATCATTTTTCGATTAGAATCAAATGGTAATTCCATAATTTTTTTATTATTTAAAGTTTTAATATCATTTTCTTGCAAATAATTCTTTAACGCAACATCGACAGCATCACCATTATAATTGTTACTTTCATCAATCACCGCCGTATTACAATACGCTATAATATCAATCAATTTGGGATAATTTTTGATTTCTTTTAATTCTATCCTTTTACCATCTAAAAATACTTTCGTAACTTCCATTTTATTTTGGGTTAAGGTTCCCGTTTTATCACTACAAATTATTTCCGTTGCCCCTAAAGTTTCAATAGCCTTTAAATTTCTGACAATAGCATTTTTCTTCGCCATTTGACTTACACCAATCGAAAGAGTAGCCGTAATAGCAACAGGTAAGCATTCGGGTACACTAGCTACAATCATAGAAATACAAAGCATTATAATATTTAAAAAACTATAATTATTGATTAAACCATATATCAAAACAAAAATTACTAAAAAACTGGCCACCATCGTTATAAATTGACTTATTTTTTGAATTTTCATTTGTAAAGGTGTTATTGGTTCTTCTTTACTATCCATACTTGAAGCAATTTTTCCTAATTCGGTATTCATTCCGGTAGCCACGACAATCGCTTCAATTTTACCAGCCACTAAAACTGTTCCCGAATAAACCATATTTTTTCTTTCGGAAAGCGAAACATCATTAATAATAACATCTTTTACTTTATCAACACTTAAACTTTCCCCCGTTAATAATGATTCATCAACCTTACCAAAATAACTTTCTACAACTCTTGCATCAGCCGGAATTTTATCCCCTGCTTCTAAAAATAAATAATCTCCTACTACTAAATTCTTAGCATTAATTTCTTTATATTTTCCATTTCGTTTAACGGTAACATAATTAGTCGAATACTTTTTTAATTTTCCAATTGCATCCTCAGCTTTATATTCTTGTAAAAAGCCCATAAAACAATTCAACAAAGAAGTACCTAATATTACTATCGGCTCTAAAAAATCACTTTTAGTAATTATGGCATATATCAAAGATAATACTCCAACCACTAATAAAAGAATCACCATTATATTTTTAAATTGATTAAAAAATATTTGAGTTTTAGTTTTTTTATTTCTTTCAATAAGTTCATTTTTTCCATTTATCTTCTGTAATTTTTTAACTTTTTCTAAAGTCAAACCATTTTTTTTAATATTCAATTCTTTATAAATCTCATCAATTGTTTTTTTATATGCCTCATTCATGTAACAACACCTCCGTCTTAAATCATCAAGTTATCACTAACTATTTTATATCTTTTTCTTAACAATCTAATTATACTACAAAAAAAGCAAACCTTATATACGGTTCACTTCTAAAAATCTAATTCTCCAACTTAGAAAATAATCAACAATTAAATATAACTCATAATTTAACAAATAACTAAAAATATAACCAAAAAATATTTAACTTTTTTCATAACTTACTCCAATTTTTTATAAATATTATATCAAAAATCTTCTTAGGATTTTACTAATTCATCTTCATTATCCATTGTTAATAAGTTTTGAATATCTTTCTCTGTTAATTTTGAGAAAATATTTTGGTCTCTATCAGCATCCTCGATTAAAGCATCACTCAATACTTTTTTCTTATTTTGCAGTTCTAAAATTCGTTCTTCAATAGTTCCTTTACAAATTAGTTTAATAACTTCAACTGTGTTAGTTTGACCGATTCGATGGGCTCTATCAGTAGCTTGATTTTCTACTTGTGGATTCCACCATAAATCTAAGTGAATAACTACATCCGCACTTGTTAAATTAAGTCCTGTTCCACCGGCTTTTAATGTAATTAAGAAAACATTTGTGTCATCATTATTAAACTTATCAACTAATTCCATTCTTTTTTTCGATGGCACACTACCATCTATTACATAGGAAGTAATATTATTTTTATCAAACTCTCTTTTGACAATATCTAAAGCAGTTTTAAAACTAGTAAATAAAAGTATCTTATGTTCATTTTCAATAATGCCTTTAACAATCTCAATTAAATTAGTTATTTTAGCACTACCACCCGTATAATTTTCATAGATAATACTAGGATCAATACATAATTGCCTTAATTTAGTCAATAATTGTAATATTTTAAAATTACCTTTTTTAAAACCTTCTGTTCGTAATATTTCATCTAGTTCTTCCCGCGTTTTTTTAAGAGTTGCTACATAAATTTTCTTTTGTTCTTCATTTAAATCAATGCTAATATTATTTTCAATTTTAGGTGGTAATTCCTTAACAACCTCTTTTTTTCTTCGGCGTAAAATAAATGGTTTTATTTGTTCTTTCAAACTATCCAAATTTTTCAAATCATCTTCTGTTATATCTTTAATATTATATTTTTGTTGAAAACGAGTAATCTCAGCCAAATATCCTGGCATTATAAAATCAAAAATACTCCATAATTCCATAACGGAATTTTCTAAAGGCGTACCTGTTAAAGCAATTTTAGTATTAGCATGCAAATTTTTAACTACCTTAGTCATTTGGGCATTACTATTTTTAATAGTTTGAGCTTCATCAATGACGACTAATTCAAAATTAATATTGTTATATATTTCTTTATCTTCTCTTACTAAACCATAAGTAGTAATTAAAACTTGAACATCATTTAATTGTTCTAATTCTTGTTTTCTAACCTTTTTATTCTCGGCAAAAACTTTATATTTTAAATCTTGTCCAAATTTATCAAATTCATTTTTCCAATTATAAATTAAAGAGGTTGGAGCAACAATTAAAAACAAAGCATCCTTTTTTTCTTTAACAATTTCTTTAATTAAATAAATAAGTTGAATTGATTTACCTAAGCCCATTTCATCAGCTAAAATACCGCCAAAACCACATTTATAAATATTATAAAGCCATTTAACTCCAATTTCTTGATAATCACGCAAGATTTTTTTATCTTCTGCACTTAAACTAATTGGCAAATCTTTATAAGAATTAAAGTTATTTATTAATTGGTCAAATAAATTATTGGTTTTAATAATATTATATTTCTTACTTTTTAAGCTATCTAAATAAATTGCTCGATACTTAGGAATAACCCCATGACCATTTTTAATATCCTTAGTTGATAAATCCATCGTAGCTACTAAATTATCAAATTGTTCCAAATCTTCGTTACTTAAATTTAAAAAGTCGCCACTTTTCATTCGATAATATTTTTTCTTTTGTCTAAAAGCATCTAAAACTGATAATATTTCTGACTGCGGAATACTACCTAAATCAAAGTCATAACTCATAATATTATCTTCCCCAATACTAAAGCTAGAACGAATATTATTTTCGCGAATAATTTTAGCATTTTTTAAATTTTCGGTAGTAAATACTTCATAATCATTAGCTAGGTTTTGAAAACCTTCTTCTAATAAATAAACCATCGTATCAATATCATCTAAATATATTTTATTATTATCAATTTTAAATCCTAAATCTAATAAAGTTTTAATAACCATATTTTCCGTTTCAATATCTCGTAAAACAACGGAATTTTCTTCAAAATAAGCTATTTCTTGTTCTTGATAAACAAATACAGGATTACAGAAAATAATATCTTCCTTAATATCAAAATAAAGTTTAGCTTGTGGTTTAACTCCTAAAATTATCTCATTTTCTACTGTTTTATCTAAAACAACATTATTTTTAATAATTGGCATTATACTTTCTTTAAAAGATGGAAAATCTTCTTCTAAAATAGTTATATCTTCCACTTCATTTTCATTCATTAAAGAAAGTATTTTTGAAAACTTATCTGGTAAAATATACAAGGTATCATTTTGAACTACATATTTGTAATCACTAGTTAGAGCAATTATGTTATCATCCACAAAAGATAAATTATATTCCACATTTTCTTTCTTAAAGTTTAATTTAAAAGGATTACCTTCTTCAATTTTATTAATAACTCCATAACCTTCTATCATAAATTCTTTATTGCGCAGTAGATCAATAAAAGCTGAAAATTCTTGAGCTTTGATACTAAAGTTTCGATAATTATAATAATAATTTTTATTATTTATTTTTGATAAATACTTAATTATAGCTTCATCCTCTTTTGAAAAAAAGAAATTTCGGGGATTATAAGTTAATTCTTTTCCAAATTTTAGTTCTTCCCGTTCTTCATTATAAACACTTAAAAATTCTGATAGTCTAATATTTAAATTATACATTTTTTTCTCACCGATTTTAAAATTTAAATAAACTAAATCATCATAATAGCTTTGAGAAAAAGTTAAACTAACATCTATGTGTAATTGTTTTTTGACATTATTAATTTTATTTATAGGGGAAGAAAATTCTTTTAAAAGCATTTTGGATAAATAAATTTTTTTATCTTCTAAGGCCATCTCAAAAATATCATCATGATATTCGATAAGACAAGCAGCAACATGCTTACAACTAGAAGCTTTTTTAAACTGCGGACAATCACATGAAGCTGAAACAATTTCCCCATTACTTATTTTAATATTTACATCATAACTTTTATTATAATCGCGTTCGCTTTCAACCATAAAATTATGCGAATAAACTCTATTTTCGCATTCTGAATCTAAATAATCTATATCACCATAATAGTTTCTTCCTTTAAGGTAATTTTCAAAGCCGACAAAATCGCGAATTTTAATTAAAATATCACTTTGCATAAAAAACCACTTCCAAAGTATTAAAATACATACTTAGTTTAACAAACAGCTAAAGGAAATGCAACAGTAACTATTTAATTCTACACTATGGCTTTTGGTAATGATATAACAGTCTTTTGTTTTTATTTACCGATTCTTCACTATAAGTAGCTTTAATAAGTTCTAATGTTTCTTTAAAATTTAGAAGTGATGACTTTAAATTATCACGCATTTTAGTATCTGAACAAACTTTGGCGACAGTATTAACAATCCCATTTTCCAGCGTATTTTCTATATATTTTGGAGCTAGATTGATTCCATCAACAATTAATTCTTTACAATCTTTTAAACTTCTTTTAATTAAATATTCAACTGTTAATTCTTGTAACAATTCTATAGCACTATATCCATTTTCTGTAAAATTACTAATACCATTTAAACATAGAAATGCTTTGGCCATGCTAAATAAAAAATTAGGTGGCACAAACTCATATTTTAAACAAACATTAATCATATCAATAAAGTAAAAAGTCACTTCTTTAGTTTTTACTTGCTCACTATATTTTTTACAATCTTCCTTAAATAACTGTTTCTTTTCATCTGACATATTTCCATATTTAACTAACATTTCATATAGTTCTTCATAATTTCCTGAATAGGCTAATAAGAAAAACTTTCGACATAATTTGGCATCTTCTTCACTTAAAACAAATAATAATCCCATATCTAAGAAGAAAATATTGCCATTTTCATCAATACAAATATTACCACTATGGGGATCACCATGAAAGACAATTGGTTTATCATTAAACATTGCCCAAAAACTTGATTTAATATAACTATTTAAAGCTGTAATAATTTTTCTTTTATTATCTTCTGTTAAAGGCATTTTATTAACAGTCGGCGTCTTAATATATTCCATTACAATTATATTTTCCGTACAATAATTTTCATATAATGCTGGAACTTTTATTAACTTTGTATCTTTTACTTTGCCATTTACTACATTAGCAAATTTTTGATAAGTTCTAATATTTTGACATTCGTTAGTAAAATCAGTTTCTTGTTTAATCCACTCTAAATATAAATCTAAAGCATGGTCGCCTCCAGTATAATTGCCAAAACTTATTATTTTTCCAAATTTATGAACTATTTTTCTAATCTTTTCTATATCATCTTCAATATTTCTCGTAACATCTTTTCTTTTTATTTTAATAGCAACTTCTTCCCCAGAATTTAACATAGCTCGGTGAACTTGTGATACTGAGGCTGAACCTAGAGGTTCTTTTTCGATAAAACTAAATATACTACTTAAATCATTGCCATACTCTTGTTTTAATATTTTTTCTATTTCTTCATAACTTATCGGATTACAATTATCACAAATGGATGATAACATTTGTCTATCTTTTTCTGTAAAAATGTTACCATAATTTTGAGTAGCCAATATTTGAGCCAACTTTATATATACAATTCCCATTTTCTCGGCAAATTCTTTTACAACAATTCCATTATTTTTTCGCAGAATAAATTTATTAAATAATAATTTAGTTATTTGCCAATATAAGTCCATTTTAACCACTTCCAAATAAATTGAAATTATTATACTTTATAAACTTATTCTTTACAATATACCTAAAAAAAAAGGCATTCGCCCTTCTTTTAAATATTGCTATTTCTTAATATTTTTAATATATTCACATATTAAATCAGCAGTTTGTTCTTTACCAATACTAGAATCAATACATAAATCATAGTTATTTAAATCTAACCAATTTTCTCCCGAAATCAATTCATAATAACTAGCCCTATTCTTATCTGACTTGATAATATTTTTCTTGGCTTCCGCTTTAGTATCATGATACATATCCATAACATTTTGAATCCGATAATCCATTGGAGCATAAATCATTATTTTAACTAAATTTTTATTATTCTTTAAAACATAATCAGCCGCTCTACCGACAATGACACATGAACCTTTTTGAGCAATCATTTTAATTGCCTTTTCTTGGGCCACAATTGCATATTTAACTGGTGAAGATGTCAAATACAAATCATGTAATACATTTTGACTTTGATTAATATTCGATACAAATTCTTTATCTAAACCACTTTCTTGCGCAGCAATCGCAATCATTTCTTTATAATAGCAAGGAATATTTAACTTTTGAGCCACTAATTCCCCAATTGCTTTTCCTTGACTACCATGACATCTCGCAATGGTAATAATCACTCCTTGTTGAGTTTCTTTTAAACTGCTTTCAACATAATTATTTTCCGTGTTTCTATCCAAATGTTTAAAGAAATTAATAATTAAGACAACTGTTACTATTAAACCAAGAAAATCCGCAATCGGAGCAGCAATTAAAGCTCCTTTTATTCCCATATATTTCGGTAAAATTATAACTAATGGTACAAAGAAAACAATATCTCTAGCTAATGATACTATTGTTGCTTTTAAAGGTTCTCCAACTGCTTGAAAAAAGATAGAACACATTTTAATTAAACAGGTAAATGTTACTAAAATTAAGAATATTCTAAATGTTAACACAGCAAATTCCATATATAATTCTTCACTTGAACCAAAGATTTTAATAATTACACTCGGACATAATTCAAAAACAAGAGTTGATAACAAGCCAATAATCGTTGAAACTATCACAACTGTTTTAAAAGTTTCTTTAACTCGAGCCATATTCTTAGCTCCATAGTTATAACCTAAAATTGGTTGAGCTCCTAAAATAATCCCGACAATGATATTTATGACTATTGAAAATACTTTCATAGTAATTCCAATTACTGCGATGGGAATGTCAGCCCCATATTTACTTAAAGCGCCATATTTAGCTAACATTATGTTACAAACTAAAGAAATAATAACAATACTCATTTGGGTAATAAAAGTAGATACTCCTAATTTAATAACATTTTTAAAAACATTCATATCTAATTTAAAACTATCTAAACATAATTTAAAAGTCTTAGTTCGAGTATAGTAATAAATGGAAATTAATAACGTTGCTATTTGACCAATTATGGTCGCATAAGCTGCTCCTTTAATACCCCAATTTAAACCAAAAATAAATACTGGATCTAAAATAATGTTAATAATAGCCCCACTAGCTGTTGCTAACATTGAAAATTTTGGTGACCCATCGGCTCTAATGACAGCATTCATACTATTTCCTAACATATAAACGGGAATAGCTGCTAAAATAATATTATAATAATCTCTAGCCAAAGCAATACTTTTTTCACTTGCACCAAATAAATATAATAAATTATCCCGAAAAATAAAACCTAAGAATAAAAAAATTATACTTATAATAAAAGATAATAAAATACTATTTCCAATCGCTTTATGAGCATTCTTAGTATCTTTTCGCCCTTGACATAAAGATAAATATGCGGCTGAACCATCACCAAAACACCAAGCAAATGCTACCGCAATAATCGTAATCGGATAAACAACACCTGTCGCGGCATTGCCTAAATAACCTAAATCACTATTACCAATAAAAATTTGGTCAACAATATTGTATAATGAACTAATAAGTAAAGATAAAACACAAGGAACAGCAAACTTAAAAAGTAATTTACCTATTTTTTCATGACCTAAAAAATTATTATCTTGATTTTTCATTCTCTAACCTCCCTCTTTTAATGAAAATCTTACCTAATCCTAAACAAAAAAAATACGCAAAAACATTGTCTTGTTTTTACGCATTTTGCTGGATCAGACTAGTTAATTATATAACCAAATTCCAAAATTTTCAAACAAAAATTTTTAAATTTTAGCATTAATTAAGTAACAAAAAACACAAGACAACTAAATATCCTGTGTTTTTAAAATTATTTTAAGGTTGGATAACCATTACTTGAAACAGTATCTAAATTCCAGATAGTTTCATCAAAATGTAATGTATCTTTGTAGAAATTTTTATCATGAACATTTTTTTCTGTTGCCACATCTAGTTTTCCTTTAGTAGCATCTGTTACTCGTGAAAAACCAATAGCACCAGCATATTCATAACAATTTTCTAATGTATTCAAAATAGTACTTTCTACAGTTCCTGTAAATTTATAAGGAACAAAATCTTCATCATTTTTTGTATAGCCAGTCATTTTACCAAAAGCAATCGAATTTTTAATTCGTGGTGCATTATAAATATTTCCCACAAATCCCGCATTATATATGCTATCTGCTTTATTTCGATTGTCACTAGTTTTTATAACATCAACCTTAGAAACAACATTTTCAACTAATCCACCTAATTGTAAGGCTCCAACAATGCCTCCATTTTCAGTATTAAAGCATTCAATGGTTCCTTCAACATAAACATTTTTAATTGAGCCACCATATTTTCTACCAATAAATGTCGAAATATACACTCCCGTACCTTTTACTTTGGCATTTACTACACTAATATTTTCAAATGCAGAATTTTTATCATCAACAGCTACAACTGGTGCAACACGATGTTTACCTTCTAAAGTAATATTTTCAAAGCGCATATTTTTAAATGTCGCTCCGTTAGAATTATTAGCAAAAGCTGAAACATTTTCCCATTCTCCAGCATTAGGTTTTATATTCGTAAAATCTTTAATTCTCAAGTTAGATACACTACCTTCAAAATCATTAAATAATGTATATCCCTTTAAATTTTTAATTGTATAATTATTACCTTCTAATTTTCCCGTAAACGTTTCTATTATTATAGCATCTATACCAAATATATTAGTAAAAGTTCTACCCTCAAAATCTAAATCAGCAGTTAATTCATAATATTTATCGGGAGCATCACTAATTTTTAAGAAATCATCCACAGTAGCTATTTCAATCTTATTTATAATATTAATATCTGAATTAGTATCTAATTTACTATTTAAAGATGGTAATTTACCACTTTCCACTTTACTTAAATTCCAAATATTGGCATCCCAACCTAAAGTATTTGTATAGAAATTATTAGTTAAACCATTTGTTCTAATAGAAGTTATTTTATCTTTGAAACTATCAACATCTGTTCTATTTAAAGTTGAAAGTCCAAATGGTTCTTCTAATTCGTAATTATTTTTAAAGTTATTAAACATGTCTTTACCACTACGGCCATCAAACTTATAAGCATGAGTACCATTTCCTAAAGAAATTGAGTTTTCGATCCGGCCAGTATTCAAAATTTGGCCAATGAAGCCACCACCCATGGCACCTGTTGCCGTTACATCAACTTTACTTAAACAATTTTTAATAACTGTGCTACCTTCAGCCCAGCCGACAAAGCCTCCAACATCATTGTGACCTTTTATGGTACCTAAAGCATAACTATTAGTAGCAATCGAATTATCAAATTGACCGAAGAATCCTCCTACTGCATTACCTGTAGCATCAACATTTCCATTACTTGAACATTCTTCCACTATCATTTGGGTTCCATAACCAGTTAAACCACCAGTTCTATCAGTACCACTTACATTGACAGTGTTAATATGAACATTTTTCATATAGCTTCTTGAAGCACTACCAATTAAGCCACCAGCTTGTTTCGCACTCGTTGTAATATTAATATTATTAGCTGCGACATTGGTAATTTGAGAATTACTTATAACTTTAGCTAAAGCCCCACAATCTATCTCAGCAGTTATTATACTTGCATTCTCGATATTTAAATTTGTTACACTAGCATAAGTCAATTTCGCAAACAATGGTAATTTAATTCCAGTTATTATATGATTATTACCATCAAGTGAACCATAGAAGGCTTCTCTAATAATAGCATTTCCTTCAGTAATACTAGAAACATCAATATCATTATCTAAAATAAATTCTCCATGTAAATTACTTTCAATTAAATTTCTAAAATCTTCAGCATTCTTAATGTGAATTTTATCGACATTAGTATTAAAAATATCTGATTCAAAATCATTCGTAATTCTCTTAATATGACCATAAATCATTTGTCTAAATATTGCCATACTACTTGTCTTACTATTTTGAACATTATTTGCAATATCATTTTTAACTTTAGTTTCAATTTCTTTCATTAAAGTATCTTTATTCAAATAAGTACTATTATTTAATTTTTCTTCAATTTTCTTATATCTATCTAATTGATATTCTTTCCAATTCTTATAGTTACTTACAGCTTTTAAAGCTTCTAAATCAGTTTTATAACCCCATCCTGCATAAGCAGAATATCCGTCATAACCAAAGTCAGCTAACATTTGATAAGCAATTAAAGTCCAATTGCCTTTTTCGACTAGTCCATTATCATTATGAACTACATACCAATTAGCACTACCTAATAAACTAGTTCCCTCTCGTGGAATAACAATCTTATTATCCCATAAGTCACTAATATTTTTTAATTTCATCTTTTTAAAGTCTTCAGCCGTTTTGGTAACCAGTTTCGTACTAATATTAGTAATTGTTTCTTTATCATTTAATTTAACATCCGTACTTGTTTCTTCAACAACTCTTGCTATTTTACTTTGTTCTTCCGGAGTTAATTTTAAGAATACTTGCGCTTCTAAATAATCTAAAGCTGCATATACATCAAACATCTTTTTATAGAAATCTTCAATTTCTTCTCTTGTATTAATTCGCTCAAAATTAAAGTTTGTGGCAATATTAGTATCAAAATTATAATCATATGTATAATTTGGAACTATGCCATATTCGCCAGCACCTTGAGTTAAGAATCCATCTGTAAAGTATTCAGCATTAGCTCCCGCTCTTCTTCCTGTTCCATCTAGGAAAGTATTTCCATCTTGATTGTGAATAGCTTCATGCGTAAATATTGAATAGAATGTTAAAGCCGAATAAATCCAATAAATATCGGTACCATTAGCATAAGCCGAAGCAGCACTATGAACTGTATACTTATTTAAAACCTCAAAGAAAGCTTTATATACTGGTTTAACATTTTCTTCATTAGACCAATTCTTATTTGAAGTTTTATCGTAGTTAATCATTGTTCGGCTAACCATATTGCCATAACCTTTTTCACTAGTTACACCAGCAATTGAATCATAAAATTTAGTTGCTTTATCAGCAAATTGTGTTAATAAAGTCATTCTTTCAGCTTTCGTAGTTTCTGCAAAAGTAGCTTTACCTAAAGCATTTAAATATTCATGTTCATCCAAGTTTCCAACCATTATACAAGTTGGAATACCTAAGATATATAAATCTTCACCATGATAAGATAAAATTGGTAAAATCAACAAATCTCTAGCTTTTAAGTGATCCCAAACTCGATAACGTATTTCCGGATGTCTTTCCGCTTGAGCTTCATAAACAGTACCTGAATAATTATCAACAATCCAACTAGCTGGATCATTCTTATACTTATCAATTGTTAAATTCTTTATAAAGTACTCTATAAATGGACCAACACTAAGATCATTAGTTAAAGGTTTAATATATTTATTAAAATAACTTGGTAGCTTACTTTCCTCATTTATCATTCTTTCCTTATCGCTTGCCATATCTACCATTGTCAAACTTACAGATAATGGATTTAATTTATCACTAAAAATATTTCCATCAAAATAAACGATATCACTAATATTAATTCCACCTATTTGAATATTATAGAACCGATCATAATAATTATAAGCATATAATAATTTTTCTAAAGTATAATTATTTTCTAAATCTTGAATAACTTTATTTTCTAATATTTCATTTAAGACTGATATACTATACTCATCCACATTAGCTAATAATTTTAAAGCAAAACTATCAGCATTATCTTTAACATGAGCATAATTTTCAACAAAAATTCGAGATTCAGTTTCACTAGTCAAAGATGCTATATTATTAACATAATTTAATTTTTTTATCCTATCAACTATATAACTATAAACCTTTGATTTAGTATTAATCAAATATTTGCTATACATATAATCGATATCTAGTTCATTAATATCATATACGGCTATTCTATCCCCACTATCTTTTAAAGATACATGATAAACAGCTGTATCATCATCTTCAAATATAACTCTAATAGTTTTTATAGTTGATTTATTGTTTTGAGCTAAAGCTACTACTTGATTTCCATTTGCATCATAAGCATATACATCTTTAATAACTTTTGTATTTAAAATATGATTAACATCTAAGATATTTCCATCTTCTACATAATACTTAGCATCATAGAAAGGCATTAATTTATACATATTATGATAAGCAATATTACGAGTTGCATCATAATTAGCTAAATTTTTAATTCGTGCTAAATCTGGAATAAATATGCCATCAACTGTATTACTTTCCATTTTAGCATTATCTGTATTTTGATATGCTTTTAATGTTGGATATTGTCCAGAACTTACTTGTGATAAATCCCAAACATCTTCACTCCAACCTAAAGTTTTAGTATAGAATTCTTTGGTTTTTAATTGTTCTGGAGTAACAACTTTTATACCTTGTATATTTTCTTGAGACACCATATTTGATGTCGATAACTCATATACCTTCGTAGACTTATCACTTATTTTAGAATTTTGATAAGAACCATAAACTTTTAACCCATAACCATCAAGCTTAGCTTGAGATAAACTAATACAATTTGTTAAGGTAAGGCCTTTTGGATGTCCAACAAAGCCTCCTCGTGAACCACCTTTACCATTATAATTAGTCATAACATTGGTATAGAAATTTTCAATGATACTATTATCATAAGCTTCACCTACAACTCCACCAACTGCATCATTATTCGCATTAAGAGTTCCAGATATAAAACCATTTTTGATCGTAGTTGTATACATCATACCAACTATGCCACCTAATCTTTTAGCGCTTCCTACATTAACATTAGTTGCTGAGATATTCTCTAATTGGCTATTTTTTATAATTCCACCAAATAATCCTGAACCAGCATCATTTATAGTACTAAGTTGAACATTCTTCATGTGAACATTTTTAATCGTGGCATTTGTTATATTATTAGCAAGTAAACCATTTGCATTAGCCCGAGAATCTATAATTACTAAATTCTCAATCGTAGCATCTTTTAAACTATCAAATAATGGAATAGACATATTTTTAATAGTATGACCTTGGAAATCGATTGTTCCTGTAAATTCTTGTGGAATTATCGCCTTTCCTGAAGTTATATTTTTAGCATCAAAATCCGCATTAACTTTATAAGAACCATCTGGATCTTGTTTAATAAGTTCTATTAAAGTATCAACATCTATATTACTTGCTATATCACCATTAATACTACCAAAAGTAATTTCTAATTGATTAATTCGACTATTTCCGTTATATTGAACAACATTATCATAATCTAAAATGAATTTTAACAAACCATCTTCTATTTTATAATCTTTAATTGTTGTATAGAAATCTCTATCATCTTTTAAGTTAACTTGAACAATATACTTACTTAAATCTTGTAAATCAGCAATATTAACATTCGAAATCTTTTCAACTTTATTACCTTTTTGCGTAAATAATGTCATACCTAAAACGTTTTTCATTTCTAAGAAACGTTCACCAATATTCATTTCTTCACTTAAGATTAATTCATTTGTAATTTCATTTTTACCATTTTCTAAAGTATTCGTATCTAAATCATAATCAACAAATACTTTAAAAATATAGTATTCACTAGTTGTTTTCTTAAATGTTAAAGTATTTTCTCCAACTATAACATCATCATTAGCTACAACAACTCCTTGTTCATTTAAAACATCAATTTTACCTTTAGTAAATGAATTATCTGTATTTTCTAAATTAAACTTAGCTGTAATAGTCGAATCTTCATTTTCTGTATAACCAAAATTAGTAGCTTTTGGTTTATCCTTTAATACCTCGATTTGAACTTGATTATTTTCTTTAATTTCTAAATGTTTATAATTTTCTAAAACAATAGATTCAATTTTAATATCTTTTACTCCAGCTTCTTTATAACCATCAATTATAACTTTATAACGGTTATTTTCAGATTCTAAAGTATATAATTTACCATTAATTATAGCTTCAATTGGCTTAAACATACTAATATTAGTACTAGCAAAAGATAATTCAATTTTCTCATCTTTAGCCAAATATTTTTTCGTTGTAATATCAAAAACTTTTAATTGATAATCAGATATTAACTCGACAATTTCACTTGCTAAAACCTCACGATATTGATTTTCCTTATCCTCTTTATTGGTATCTCTATCATATTCAATTTCCATCTTTAAACTATATGGTTCAGCATTATCAACCGCGAAAGTTACACTATGAGAACCAGGTTCAATAGCTTGAGTCTTAACTGACTTATCACTATTTTTCGTAAGAATAGCTTCTCCACTTACAAAACTATCATCATTATCAGTTAATGTATAATAAATCGTTACCGTACTATCATCTGTATTATCTTCTTGATCATCAATAGTTATAGTTGGTTTATCTTTTAATACTTCGATTTGAACATTATTTTGGCTAGTTATTTCAACACCATCACTATAAATAAATTTTTTCGCTTTTAATTCTTTAACTCCAGCTGTTCTAGTAGCCTCTTCTAAAATTACTTGATATAAATTATCGCTTAATTTTATAGCAATACATTCTTCATTATTTACTAAGATTCTAGCAATATCTTCTGATTTATTAGTATTTACTCTATAAGTAAGAGCTACTTTTTCACCTTTATTAAAATATACTTTTTCCGTTTTAACCTCTTCAATATCTAAACGTGTTTGTGCAGTAACCTCTTTAGTAACAACTAATTCTTCACCACCAACTGCATCCTCAAGACAACTGTAAGAAGCAATTACTTTAACATAATATTTCTCAGTAACTTCTGTTGGTAAATCCCTATTAAATTGTTTATTTTCAATCTCTTCTTCAGTAAATACGTATCTCGTAATTTCCTCATTATTAGCATTAAATAAAATTACATTAACCCCTAAAATAGTTTTATCATAGTCGGTTATATCAAATTGAACATTCAATAAATTATTAACAATATCCTCATTTGTTTTAATTTCTGAAATAATTGGTGCTCTTTTGATTATTGTTAATTTAAGAACATTATCATTATCTATTTTAAAACTTTTACCATTGTCTAATATAATTTCTTCTAATTTAAATTCATTTTCGCCTAAATTTTCAATTCCTTCTTTTACAGTAATTTCATAATGATCTTGAACCTTTTGAATATCATCATATCTATGACCATTTATTATTACAGCACTTGGTTCATGACTTGTACTATTAGAACTTACAAAGCCAAGTTGGAAAGCAGCATTTTTTTCAATTGCCATTAATTCTTTACCATTTTGATATGCTTTAAAGCTTCCTACTTTAAATTGATAATCAATATTAAATTGTAAATCTTTTGTAACTGTTAAAGCCCCCGTATATTTATCTTTATCAGAAAAATCAGCATTTGTTAAATCGTATTCAACCACAATATTTGCTTCATACTTTTCACCATCTACCGCTGGAACAGTTACTTTATTTTGACCATTAGTAATATTTTGAACAACTATTTCTTTATCATTTGAATCAGTAATTACAATCCTAGCTTTCGTAATACTAGCATCCTTATCATTTAAATCAAAAGTAATATCTAATTCTTCATTTAAGAAATTTTCTCCTACTGACCAATTCTTAATTTCTGGAATTTCTTTTAATACATCGATATTAACATCTTTAGCTGTTTTAATTACTTTTTCATTATTTAAAATAACTTTTTCAATATTAATATTTTGAATGCCAGCTCTATCACTTGCTTTTAAAACTACTTGATATGTCCCATCGCTTAAAGTCTCAACTTTATAAGTAGTTCCATTAATAACAACATTTTCTATTGTAGCCCCATAACTAACATCAGCTGCAAATTTCAAAATAACTTCCGCATTTTTTTCATAAGAATAATTATCTAAACTAACATTAGTAAATGTTATTTCATAGTCTAAAGTTTTTTCTAATTTTTGCACTAATAAAGTTAAATCGGTAATGGTTATTTTATTATCACCATTCATATCAGCATTTTCTATGTAAGCTTTATCAATATTTTCAGAATTAATTAAATAAAGTTCTAAAAGCTCAGCATCAGCATAGTTTACCTCATAATCACCATTTAACTCACCAAGTAATGAATAATTGACTGCTAAAGCAACCACCGTTCCAACAAATTGTAGAGAAACTAAGCCAATAGTTGTAAAGAATAAGAAACTATGAAGATTAGTCTTATTATTTTTATTTTTATTTTTCTTTTTTATAAACCAATAAGCTAAAACTCCTATTTCAAGGGCAATAACACTTATCACTATTACATAACGTATTTCATTCTTTTTACTTACTGCTTTTATATCTTCTATTTCAGTTTTTTCATTTTTATTTGTATTTCTATCATTAGTTGTTGAACTATCCCCACTATTAACATTATTTTCAGTTTTGTTATCTTTGTTATCAGTATTATTAGTATTATCATCTGTTCCAATTGTTGGAATAGTTTCTTGAACCTTTATGGCTGAGATAACGGCCTTTTCATTAAAAACATTTAAATCTGCTTTACCTTCTGATACCGCTACATCGGCAAAAGTTACTTCCGTATCTTGGGGTAAAATATTATCCCTAACTTTTAAACGAATTTGAACAATTTCACTTGGATCTTTAACTCCAACCCGATTAATAGCCACTAATTCTTGGGTATTCGGATTATATTTTAAAGATTCCCACCCATTTAAAGAAATAAAATCACTTTGATATACTTTTTCAAAAATGTTTTCATCATAGACCAAAGTAGCTTTATATGCATTAATACCCTTTTCAACATCATTAAAAGTATGCATTTTAAAGGTAATTAAAATTTCTTCACCACTTTTAACTTCATAAGAGTTACTAACTGCACTTGCCTTTATTTCAGTTTTGGCCTCGGCTTGTATAAAAGGAACCAAAACCCCTAATATTATAAATAGTTTAATTATTGACTTCTTCATAACTATCCCCCTAATTTACTGCATTAAAATTTAATTTGTAACTATTCTACCATAAAATTACGAATTTACAAGCATTTTATTTCTTAAACGTTACTCCTTAATTATACCAATAACTTAAATATTTTAATACATTTATAAATCATTTTACATTCAATTTTATGGCCTTTTAAATCTTTTAATTATATTTTCAGCCACTTGTATTCCATCTATCGCCGAAGTTGTAATTCCACCCGCATAACCAGCACCCTCACCACAAGGATAAATACCTTTTACATTGCTTTCATAAGAATCATCCCGGATAATTCGAATTGGTGAAGAAGTTCGACTTTCAATTGCCGCTAAAACTACATCATCTGCATCAAAGACTTTAATTTTTTTACCAAATTCAGGAATAGCTTCTAATAATGCTTGAACCATAAAATCAGGTAAAATCCCTCTTAGATTAGCCAGTTCATAATTACCTTTCATTTTAGGCATTATTTCCCCAATCCTTTGAGACTTACGATTCATTTTAAAGTCTTGCCATAATTGCACAGGTATTTTTCCCTGACACAACCCCCAGACCTTCGCTTCTAAATCACGTTGAAATTCTACTCCAGCCAAAAGATAATCAGGATAATCTTCTGGACTTACAGTTATCACAATCGCACTATTGGCAATTCCACTATCTCTTTTGTAATAACTCATTCCGTTAATAGCTAATCTCTTTTGTTCACTTGAAGCATTGACTACATAACCACCGGGGCACATACAAAATGAATAAACTCCCCGCTTTTCTTTCGTTGTATAAGTCACTTTATAACTGGCATTACCTAAAAACTTAGCATATTTCCCAAATTGATTCACATTAATATCTTCTTGCTTATGCATAATTCTAATTCCTACGGCAAAAGGTTTATTAATCATCGCTAAATCATGTTCTTTTAGCATATAAAATGTATCTCTAGCACTATGGCCAATCGCTAAAACTAAGACATTACAAGCAATTTTTTCATTATCATTGACAATAATTTGTTCTAACTTTCCATTTTTAATCACTAAATCTGTTAATTGAGTTTGATAACGAATTTCTCCACCCATTTCAATTATTTTTTTCCGCATATTTACCACGACTTTTCTTAAAATATCCGTACCAATATGGGGATTATACTCATACATAATCTCAGCCGGTGCACCACATTCAACTAAGATTTCTAGCACTTTCTTGCCTAAATGTCTTTTATCTTTCACCAATGTATTTAACTTTCCATCCGAAAAAGTACCAGCTCCTCCTTCACCAAATTGCACATTGCTATTAACATTTAATTTCCCAGTTTGCCAAAAATCTTCGACATCAATGCTTCTTTCTTCCACTTTTTTTCCGCGTTCAATAACTAAAGGTTTATAGCCAGCCCAAGCCAACATATAAGCCGTAAACAAACCAGCTGGGCCACTTCCTACAACCACAATTCTATTTAAAAGTTCTTCATTACCTGACTGAGCCATTTGATATTCTTCATTTAGGACTACTAAAATATCTTCAGAATTCCACTTTTTTTCCATTAATTCAGCATTTTTAACCTCTAAATCAATTTCATAAACAAAATATATTTGCTTTTTATCTCTAGCATCCAAAGATTTTTTATTGATTTTAATATCTTCAATCTCACTAAAAGGAATTTGGAGTTTTTGAGCCACCTTTTTTTGTAAATACTCGGGACTATCTTTTAAAACCGGCACTTTAATTTGTCTAACTCTAATCATTACTTATACTCTCCCCAGCTAGAATACCACTCATCCAAGCAAAACCTAAATTGTAACCACCACAATCACCATCAACATCGACAATTTCTCCGATTAAATACAAGCTTTTTACTTTCAAAGATTCCATAGTTTTAACATTTATCTCGGTTAATGGAATGCCCCCACTACAAACTTGAGCACTATCAAAATCATTAGTTCCTGCTACTAAAAAAGGAAAACTTAGAATCATTTTAGCTAATCCCCGCTTATCCACATCGCTCCATTTAACATCAACTGGCACTTTTGCTAATTTCAAAACTAAATTGACTATCTTATAGTTTAAAAAGCCCTCTAATATATTACTTAAATTATATTTATTTAATTTTTGTTCTTGTTCGTCCATAAATGCTATAAAATCATCAATATTGCCCTTAAACCAAGGCACAAAATTAATTTCGATTACTTCTTTTTTCTTTTGGACTAAACCTTTAGCCACCAAACCACTTAAATTAAAGGTACAAATACCACTTAAGCCATAATCGGTAAACTGTACTTCACCATGTTCCGATTTAATTACTTTATCATTTTCTTTTAATTTTAAAACAACCTCGCTTCTTACCCCAGCCCAATCTTTATAAAAATTATCTTGACCTTTTAATTGAACTAAAGATGGTAAAACCTCTACCAATGAATGACCTAAACTTTGTGCTAAATTATAGCCATTTCCATCACTACCGGTCTTACTAGCGGCTTTGCCACCCGTTGCTAATATAACTTTTTTAGCAGTATAAACATTCTTCGTAGTTTTAACCACAAACTTATCCTCTTTTTTAATATCTACAACATACTCATCTAAAACAAAATTTACTTTTAAGTTATGAGCCGTATTTAAAAGCACATTCAATAAACTAACTGCTTGATTAGAATAGGGATAATAATAACCATTAATCACTTTTGAAACTAAACCCAAACTATCTAAAAAAGGTAGAACTTTATCTTTACCATTTAACCATATCTGTTCCCCTAAACGAATATCCTTTGAATGATACTTATCAATACTTTGCAATTCATTCCAATAATTAGCCCGACCATTACCTGTTAACAATATTTTTTTCCCACATTTGTTATTTCTTTCAATAATCGTTACTTTAAATCCTCGCCTAGCTAAAACAATTCCCGCAGTCAAACCAGAGGCTCCACCACCTACAATAATTACATCCATAATAATTCACCAATTCAATTATAACAAAAATCTAGTGCTTTTTAAATTTTCGTGATATAATTCATACATGTATTTAAGGGAGGTGCACTTAATTGAAAACTTTAAAGAAAAACTTACCTGATGGCGTAAAAAAGAAATTTTCCACTGTAAAAGGAGTTAAAGTAAGACTTATTAATAAAAACTTAAAGAAAAATAAACCTAAAAAAGAAACTAAATAAAACAAGGTATTTAGTTTTTTTATTGCCATATTTTCTTTTCCATAATATAATATGCTAGAATTTTTTAAAGGTGCGGTGAAATCATGAATTTTTGGGAAAATATAGATTACAATCAATCTTATTTATATACTAACAATCTCTCATATCCTAATTTTATGCAAAGTATATATATAACTAAATCTTTTGATAAACAAAATAACAAAGACTTATATTATTTAAGAGCTTATGCTAATAATAATCATGACTTAATCGACCAAGGCTATCTTTACTTTACTATTAATTTAAAGAATAAAGAAAGCAAATACATTGGTACTTATGTTAATCCTAAATACCGTAACCTAGGCATTGGTTCTTTATTACTTGCCACTTGGATTCAACTATGTTTAAATAATAACTTAGAATATTTATGTGCTAATCGTAAACAAAGAAAGCCATTTTTACTCTATCTTTTAAAAACTTTTAAATTTGAACTTGATAATCCCTCCCTTTATTTAACTCATTCTAAAACAATCTATATCTGTCAAAACTATTTTAACAATGAAAAAGCCCTTTTATTTAAAAATAATAAAGAAAAAGAAGTTTTTCAAAATTGTAAATTATTTAAAATGGATAATTATCTAATACTTGATAGTTTAGATAATTCGGCCCAAATTATTGACCAAATAATCCCCGTGTTAGTATATAAAGCCCACGATAATGAAGCAACTTTTAAACATGCTCTTAAAATTTTTAACCAACATTAATTGTTAGTTTTTTTATAAATTTTACTTTTTCTGCCACAATAAAAATAGGTGAAAAAGCATGACCAAACATTACAATTATAAATCTATCATCTTTTTAGCTATTGCCATTGTATTTTTAGGTTTCTCCCTCATTAACTTATATGAATGGTTTACTGATAACCAAAAAACTAAAATAATAGAAACTCATATAAATATCACTCCCAAAGAAGAACATCCAAATAATGACAACTTAATCTTAATCAATCCTCCAGAAAATCTAAGTGACCCTTACTGGCTTTATCAAGATACGCCTTTTTTAAATATCGATTTTACGCCTTTAATTGCGGAAAATAGAAACACCCAGGCTTGGATTCAAGTAAATGGTACTAAAATAGACTACCCTGTCGTTCAAACAACCGATAATGAATATTACTTAACCCATTCTTTTGATAATACTTTTAATAAAGCGGGTTGGATTTTTGCTGATTTTCGCAACAACTTTATAAACTTAAACAACAATACAATTATATATGGTCATCGTCGCTTAAATGATTCCATGTTTGGTAGTTTAAAATATGTCCTAACCGATGAATGGTTTAACAATCAAAATAATCATTTAGTTAAAATATCGACACCTACTAATAATACCATTTGGCAAATCTTTAGTGTCTATGCCATACCCGCCGAAAGTTACTATCTCACAGCCTTTTTTCCTAACAATTTAGAATATCAAAACTTTTTACAAGCCATCACCAAGCACAGTAAATACGACTTTGGTACTACCATTAACTATCAAGATAAAATTCTTACTCTTTCTTCTTGCCAAGATGATTTAGGCAACCGCATCGTAGTTCATGCTAAATTAATCAAAAAAGAAACTCGGTAATCAATCATACCGAGATTCTTTAAATATACAATTTTTTTAAATTATAGAAAACTGTTCCTAATCCCATCGTACCAATTAAAAGACTTAATCCGATATAGTCAGCAGTTTGTGGATTAGTTGGAGTTTCAAACATATTTAATACTTCTTGTAAAACTAATTCATCACCTGAATTAATTGTTCTAATCATTCCATTCATTTCTATAATAGCATCCTTAGAATCATCAGGAACCCATAAAGTTGGAGCATTTTCTTTTTCTGTTGTATTTACAATCTTAGTATCATTATCCATTTTTAAATGCGATACTTCTGTAACTCCTTTACCTTGAGATAATTCTATTCCTCCAAAACCATTACCAGATACATCAATAGTTCCTTCTAATTTAATAGTACCTCCATTTACTAATAAAGCTGCATTACCTCCTGTTAACTTAATATTCCGGAAAGTAGCTTGCGTTTTATAAACTTGGAAAATATAAATTCCACTCCAAATTTTATTATCGCTAGAACCATTATCACCAAAAGTACCAACATACTTAACTGTATGACCTTTACCATCAATAACTACTGGTCTTAAAATATTAATTTTTTCCGTTGTATTAATATCTTCGCCAAGAATTATTTCGGTTACTTCATTATTACTTAAAGCTGACTTTAAATCTGCTTGATTATGAACAGTCACACTACTAGCTGCCTTAACTTTCAAAAATGGAACGACTAATAACATTATAAATATACTTAAAAAAATTGACTTTTTCATATATATCTCCTTTCTAAAATTAGTATGTTTAAAAATAAAGGAAATATACCAAAAATTGTCGAATTTTGTCTACTTATAACCTTTAAAATCTATTTGACTATAACGAATCATTTCGTATTTATCTTTTAACAAATCATAAAGTTCCATCTCAGTTTTATTTAAATTCTCATACCAAAAATAATACTTAATATCTCGCCACTTATTCACCTTTAATAATCTCTCAATATCTAAAATCGAAAAAAAATTCACTTGCGATTTTAAAAGTTCATAACCATTATTATTCAGTAAACGATTTAAATTTTTAATATTATTACAATTATTAATTCGACCAATAATACAACCATTTTTCTTTAATAGTTTCTTAATTTTTTCTAAAAACTTCTCCGGATTTTTTACCTGTTCTAAACAATTACCTATTAAAATACAATCATATTTTTTCTTAACTTTGCTTAAATTTTGATAAACATGAGCAAAATGTGAGGCAATATTTCTTTTAGCTTGATTAATTTCAACACCTTCGATAGAAATATTCTTATATTGATACTTTAAAGCCAAAATAGTTGAACCAATACCACAATTAAGTTCCAATACCTCTTGATATTCTTCCATTAAACTAAATGATTTCAAATCATCAAAACAAAAAGTATTAAAATGCCATTTATTTATAAAATATTCTCGATTTTTATTTAAAATAGGATAAAACTTAGTTAAATCCTTCCGAAAAGCTGTTCCTAAATAATGAAAAATAAACGCATCATGACATAACATCAATTTATAACCCAAATTAATAATTCTCAAACTTAAGTCATTATCTTCAATATAACCTGGACTATAA
Source organism: uncultured Bacilli bacterium (assembly GCA_947600335.1). Lineage (GTDB taxonomy): Bacteria > Bacillota_I > Bacilli_A > RF39 > UBA660 > MGBC108787. The sequence continues at coordinate 40,602 of CANQGB010000003.1, forward strand.
TTTTCATCTAAGCCCTTTAATTTCGTAATAACCTCTCTTTTAATTAATAAACAAAAGCCAATTAAAAAATTTTTTTCTTCCCACTTATCTTTATTAGAAACATTGTTTAACTTAGCTAGTTGTTGCATTTCTTCCATATCTTTAAAATTAAAATTTACCCCTTGCCTATTTTCCTGATTATTACAAACTGCCCCGACTGCTCCAATCAAGGAATCACTTTCTAAGCAAATTTTTAAATTTTTAAGCCAATTTTCTGTAACAATCGTATCATTATTTAAAAGCAAAATATCATTTTCCGACGCACACTGAATACCTTGATTACAACCTTTAGGAAAACCTTCGTTTTTATCATTTAATATAATTTTCCATTTATCTTGCTTCTTAAGCCACTCGTGTGTTCCATCTGTAGAATTATTATCAACTATTACTAATTCGTAAGTATCTAAATCTGTATACTTTAAAATACTTTCGATACAGGCTTTTGTATAATCTAAATTATTATACGTTAAAATAATAATAGAAGTTTTTCGCATCATATTCCCCTCATTTAAGTATATGAAAGAAAAATTAAATATCTTAATTAACTTAACTTATTAAATATATTACTTAAACTATCGTGAATAACTAAATTAGCCAAATTATCATAACTAGTGACCGTTTTATTTAAAATAACTAAATATTTACCATTAAACAACCTAACTAAACTACTTGCGGGTTCCACTGTTAAAGAGGTTCCAGCCACGATTAACATCTCCGCCTTAGTTATCAAATCTATTGCTTCCTCAAAACAATCGGGCAAGGCTTCTCCATATAAAACTACATCTGGCTTAATTAACCCACCACAAGCACATTTATAAGAATTACTCTTATCAAAAAGGTATTCCGCTGAATAAAATTTATGACATTTAAGACAATGATTTTGATAAATCGTTCCATGAATTTCATAAACTTTTTTATTACCTGCTTTCGTATGCAACCCATCAATATTTTGGGTAATTATGGCTTGCAATTTTCCCTTATCTTCTAACTTTTTCAAATATTTATGCGTAATATTAGGTTTGGCCCCTAAAGAATTCATACTACTGCGATAAAATTCATAAAACTCTTCCGGATGATTCTCCAAAAATTCTCTACTTAACATATATTCAGCAGAATATTTAGTTTTTGCATTATATAATCCATCAGGACTTCGGAAATCTTTAATACCACTTTCGGTAGAAACTCCAGCCCCACCAAAGAAAACAATATTAGAACATTCATCAATCATTTTTTGTAATAATTCTAGTTTTTCCATAAAACACCTCTTTTTATAATAAATATAACAAAACCAAAATTTGAATTCAATAACATAAATCTCCCCACTTTGGCCATAATAAAAATAGGTGACATAAATGGAAATAATAATGCGTTCAATTACTATGTTTATAATTCTTTTCTTGATTGTAAAAATTATGGGCAAAAAGCAAATTAAAAATTTAACTTTATATGATTATGTTTTAAGTATTACGATTGGCTCTATCGCTGCTGATAGTATAATTAGCTTAGACACGCCTTTACAAGATGGTATTCTTGCTTTAATTATCTTCAGTATTATTGGTTATCTATCATCGCTTCTATCTTATCATAATCACACGGTTGAAGAAATAATTGATGGTGAACCTCTAGTTTTATTTGAAAATAATAATTTTAATTATGACAACTTAAAAACCGCGAAATTAAGTGTAGCCAAAGTTTTAGAAAATTGTCGACTTAAAGGCTGCTTTGATATTAATGAACTAGAATGTGCGATTTTAGAACCATCTGGGGACATATCTATTCTTTTAAAAGACAAATCTCAACCAATCACAAGTAATGACTTAAAAAGCAATATTCAAAAAAATAGTAAAAAACAATCTTTAAATTATTTAATAATTGTCGATGGTATTATCAATGAAAATGAATTAAAAAAAGCAAAGAAAAACAAATCTTGGCTCAATAAATATTTAAAAGAACACAAAAAAAAGATAGAAAATATTTCTCTATTATCTATCGATAAAAATGATAAAGTAACTTTATTTAACCGTAACTAATAAAAGTTGCTTTTTTATTTTTAATAATCTTCTTGCAACCGCTTTTGAATGATTAAACTTTTTATTAAAATCATTATTTACTAATACTAAAAACTAAAAAGTATATTTAAACAATTTAGCAACATTTTTATTTTATTCATCAATAAAATCTTTTAATTTCTTGGTATTTCTAGGATGTCTCATTTTAATTAATGCTTTTTGTTCCTGCTTAACAATTGTATTTTTAGAGCATCCAAATATTTCGGCTACCTCTTCTAGTGTTTTTTTATGGGCATCATCAAGACCATATCGTAATAAAATAATTTGTTGTTCTCTAGAAGTCAAACATTTCAAAGCTTCACGAACAATATCTATTTTCATTTCCGATATTACATCCTCTATCAGTTGTTCAGCATCTGTTCCAATTATATCTTCAATCTTCATATCATCGCCGTCTTTATCTTTACCAATTGGCTGCTCAAAACTTAATACATGACTATGTTTATTATATTTAATTAAGTCTCGCCTTATTTGATTTTCAATTGCAACAGCAATGTATGAACTAAAGCCCTCTATTGCTCTTTCATTATAATCAAATTTATTAATAGCATTTAAGAGACCTTCCGTACCAGCTGACATTAGTTCTTCAAATGTTAAACCTTTTCCTAGATACTTTTTAGCAAAAAATCTAACCAATCCGCTATTACATACTGTTAAAACTTCTAAGGCTTCTTTATCCTCAAGTTCTCGCCACGCTTTCAAACAATTTTTAGTTTCATCCAATGTTAATCTTCTAGCCATTATTTCCACCACTATTTTTTAAAGATTTTGTCAATTTCTTTTGATAGCCTAATTCCTCCGCTTTAAAACTAACTGCCCCTGTTGTTCTTCCCAGTACCTCAGCTATTTCTGAATAAGTCATCGTTTTATAATTTTCTCTTAAATACTTTAATTCTTTACCTTTCCAATATTGAGGAAGCATATAACTATAACCCATATTTCTCAGTAAATTAGCAATTGCTGATTCACTTCTATTTATAATTTTAGCAATTTCTAAATAATTCTTACCCGATTTAAATAAAGATACGGCTTGCTTGATTTCTTCTTCTGTCCATTTACGATACCAAAGTGGATTTTCTTTAATATCTCTCACTCTTTTTTCTTTTAACCATTCAGGTTCAATACCAAGCATATTCTTTTCAACACATCTTGAATCCCATTCATTTTGATTATTTTCTAAAAAAAGCATTAAATCATTCCATGTAATAACATAATATGACATATTATTAGTTAATTTTTTCTTTTTTAAATTCAAACCTAAATCAACCCAAGTAGTAGTAATTCTATCACGACTTACATTAAGCAAATCACACATATCAGAAACTGTAATAAAGTCATAATTATTTTTAATCATAGGTCCTAATCCCATTCTTACTGCTTTTACTTTTAATGAAAAAACCGTTCTTTTTAATGTTTGGGCAATTTTTTCAATAGGCTTAGTTCCCCATAAATCTGATAATAATACTTCTTCCTCTTTTGTCCATTTTCTTCTGTCTTGAATTAAAGTTATTCCCAATTTTCGAGCCTTTATATAAATTGCATTTTCTGTTTTATTCATAATTTTAGCTATTTCCGAATAATGAAATTTATCAGACAATAATTTTAATGTTTCGATTTCTTCATTTGTCCACTTATTAGAGGTAGGTATATCTAATCCATTTTGTTCAGCCACTCTACAAACTGCATACCATGAACAATTAAACTTTTTCTTCATACTATAAGGAGACTCTTTTCCCCAATTACTAATTATATATTGTATTTCTTCATCAGTAAATTCTCGCTTTTGACCATTCATAGACATCGCCTTTTTATTATTTTTTTAAATCTTTCATTTATGTAACTTAACCTAATCATTATATAATTTTTTATTCATAATTTAAGTGTTATTATATATCAAAGTCCAAAAATTTTAAATAAATTTTTCCTAATGATATTAATAAATTAAAATAAAATTCGAATAGCTTGACTAATAAATATTTACTATTTTATTAATGATTTAAACAAATCTTCATAAATTTTATTAGCATCTAATTGTTTTATAAATGTTATTTTATGCCTATCATGAGTAAAAGTAAAAGTATTATCTTTATTAATAATCGGGCAACTTATTTCCATAGTTTGAAACCATTTATTATTTATCATATAAGCAATAGCCCCAATATCCCAAATAGGATATCTTTTATGTGGACCCCAAAATCGATTATAAAACTTATCACATAAATAATCACACAACTCATTTTTACCGCCAATTTCTGCATAAAGTTCATAAATTGATGTCATTAAATTTGATGTTATCGGAGAACATGGAACAACTGTTAATTTTACTTTGGAATAAAAAACTGTTTTTACTGCTTCAACATCTTGTCTGAAATTAAAATCTTTATTATCCCCAAACAAAAAATTTGTTCCATTCCAAATTATTTCAATTTTATTAATAATTTTTGGCTCTTTTGTTATAGCCAGTGCAATATTTGTTAAACAACCTATCGCAATTATATATACTTTATCATTTTCCATTGCGAGTTCAATTATTTTATCTACTGCATCACTAGTATCTAAATAACCATTCGTTAAATAGCCTCTACTGCCTTTATAAATTAAGCTTTTATCAGATATACCAAGATAATTAAATATTTTACATGTTTCATCATAACTATCATCTATTGAATCAAATACACTTTTTTTATAGCCACTATGTTTAAATGGAGCTATCGTGATTGCTTTAATATCAAACATATCTTTATTTTTTAATAGATATGATATTGCAAATAAGTCATCTGCTTCATTAAATGTATCTGTATCCAAAATTATTTTTTTCATAAAAATACTCCATCCTATTATGTAGATTACTAGTACAAAAATATGTTTTTTAATTTGACAAATAAATCAATTTCAGTCTATAAAAATTATAGCATAAACTTTATAAGTTTAAAACTCGAGTTATCATAGTTAAAATTTGATATCACCATGATTAAACTAACTCATTTAAAAACAAACTATTATGTTTTAGTAATAGTTTCTTTATGTCATAAACTACTAAACTTTATCATAATGAGTCCACATTCTAATAATATGAATTTCTTTTCTTTCTTCATCTACTTCATAAACAATTCGATGCTGTCTATTAATTCTTCTAGAATATAATCCTGATAATTCACCAGTTAATTTTTCATATGATGGTGGATAACAAAAAAATTTTCCATCATTAGATTTAATATATTTTTACAATTCTTATCAAGATTAGCATTTTTTAGTTTTAATTTATCTTTTTCTGCTTGTTTAGAAAATTTAATTGTATATAAACTTACCATTCTTCATCCTTTTCATATTTTTTAGCAGACTCCCAATTTTCATTTTTTCTTATGTTATTAATATCATCTACATACCCTGGAATACTTGATAAAAATAATGTCTCTTCAATATTTTTCCATTCATCTTCAGATATTAATACAGCATTTTTTCCTTTATTATTTATAATAGTAATAGGATTAAAACCAACATTAACATCTGATATCAATTTGTATAGGTTTTCCATAGCATTAGTTATATTTATTGTACTCATTATTAATCACCTCATTTGCATTGTAACGACATCAAGTATCTAATAAAATTCAAAGATTAAATAAACATGCATTAGCATTAAAAAAGAAGAGTATTTAATATCTTCCAAAACATATTGATACGGGTGTAGAGGCTATTTAACAACTTTTATCATATTGCATAAAATATCTAGTTTCAGTTGTTTCTTTTATTTTAAATCCTAATTTTTTGTATAAATTTAAAGCAAGAGTATTTTCTTTATAAACCCATAAATAAACTTTAGAATAATTATTTAATATATTATTTAATATATTCGTACCTATTCCTTTTCTTCTATAATTTTTATCTATATATAATTCGTTTAGTAAAATACCATCTTCATATTTTTCTAATAATAAACATCCAACTTTTTTGTTGTCGACAATAATAATCTCATAATCATCAATTTGTTTAGGAGTAGTAGTTTTAACATAATTAGTTATTTTTTCAATTTCTCCTTCAGGTAAGTCTTTCGCATAATCTAAAATGGTTGCTAATTTATAGGATTTTAATAACTTTATATCATCTTTAGTTGCGCATTCTAATTTATAGGCTTTATGATTTTTCATAAAAAAGTTCCTTCTCTCTTTATTAATTATATTAAGATTGAAAAGTTCAAACATACTCATTAAGAAAACATACAACAACTTTATAAATAAATAGTTAATGTTTCACTTGTTGTTTTAAAATTGCATTTTTCATATAAACGTTTAGCTTTAATATTATTACTCCACACGTTTACTTCTATTTTATCAGCATTTTTGGATATAGCCCACTTTTTAAAATATTCTATTAAAGATGTAGCAATTTTCTTATTACGGTAATTATTATCGATATATAATGCATCTAATTTAGCAATTATATATTTATATGTATCATCAACTGGTTTAATGATTCCATATAAATAACCTACAACTTGAGCATTTTCTTCAGCAACAATAAGCAATTTATTAGAATCTTCAATATAATTTTCATACATATTAGTGACCGTAAAATTCTCATCGATTCCAGGGTCGTATTGTCTTTCATCTCTTATTAAAAGAGTTAAAAATTCATTTAATATTTTTACATCATCATAATTTGCTTTTCTAATATTCATTTATAAATCTCCTATTAATAAATAGTAAAATTGGTGTATTTTTTAAATTGACATATACATCAATTCAATCTATAAAAATTATATCAAAATTTCAAACATTTTAAAACTCGAACTATAATAGCCCGAGTTTGATATCATTATGTGCCTAAAGAAAGAAGTACAACAACTTTGGACAAAAGAAATAGTTAGTAATATTTTCTATCTCTTGCATGTACCCAAGCATCAGCTTCTTTTCTTCTAATTCTTTTAAATTCTTTTACTAATCTGTTATTTGCACTACTAACTTGTTTTCCTATATTGTTAGTTGAAAACCTATAATTTGATTCAGGTAAATGAATTAAAAGGTATTTTGCATAAGATCTTAAGTAAAAATTATGAATACCTTCAATTTCGTTCATAATTTCATCTGAGTTTTCTAAAGTACATCTTTTAACAAGAGTATAACAAAATGTTTGCTCATCTTTGGTTAATTTTAATTTTGCATATTTTTGTATATCAAAGTTAGGAATGTTATTTTTGATTTTATTGAATTTTTC
>CANQGB010000004.1 GCA_947600335.1 uncultured Bacilli bacterium
TATTATGTTCAAATATTAGGTGGTTTAGCTATTCATTATGGTAATATTGCTGAAATGAAAACTGGTGAAGGTAAAACTTTAACTGAAACTATGCCTACATATTTAAATGCTTTAACTGGTAAAGGCGTTCACATTGTAACCGTAAACGAATTTTTAGCTAAACGTGACTCTGAATGGATGGGTAATATTTTTAGATTTTTAGGATTAACAGTTGGTCTAAATTTAAGAGAACTAACTCCCAAAGAAAAACAAGAGGCTTACAATTGTGATGTTCTTTATTCCACAAATAATGAAATTGGTTTTGATTATTTAAGAGATAACATGGTTGCTCGAAGTGAAGACCGTGTTCAAAGACCTCTACATTTTTGTATTGTCGATGAAGTTGACTCAATTTTAATTGATGAAGCCAGAACTCCATTAATAATTTCTGGTGGCCAAGCTAACTCTAATGCTTTATATATCGATGCCGATAGAGCCGTTAAAAAGTTAAAAAATGAAGAAGATTATACTATTGATGAAAAAATAAAAATGGTTTCATTAACTGAACAAGGAACTGAAAAATTAGAAAAACATTTTAATTTAGCCAATTTATATGATTTAAACAATACTAATCTTGTTCACCATATTAATCAAGCTTTAAGAGCCAATTATGCTTTTAAAAAAGATATTGATTATGTTGTCAATAACGACCAAGTAATAATCGTTGACCAATTTACTGGTCGTTTAATGGAAGGAAGACAATATAGTGATGGACTTCATCAAGCCATTGAAGCCAAAGAAAATGTCACTATTAATATTGAAACCAAAACTATGGCTACAATTACTTTCCAAAATTTATTTAGAATGTATGAAAAACTATCAGGTATGACTGGTACAGCTAAAACCGAAGAAGAAGAATTTAGAAATATTTATAATATGTATGTTATTCAAATACCTACCAACAAACCAATTGCTCGTGTTGATTTACCAGATTTAATTTATGCCACGAAGGCGGGAAAATATCAAGCAATTGTTAAAACTATTAAAGAAATTCATGCATCTGGTCAACCAATATTAGTAGGTACTATTTCTGTTGAAGCTAACGAACATTTAAGTAAACTTTTAACTAAAGAAGGCTTAAAACATGAAGTATTGAATGCCAAAAATCATGAACGCGAAGCCGAAATCATTGCCAAGGCTGGTATGAAAAATGCTATTACAATTGCAACCAATATGGCAGGTCGTGGAACCGATATTAAATTAACTCCAGAAACCATTGAACTAGGCGGCTTATATGTAATTGGTACTGAACGCCATGAATCCCGCCGAATCGATAACCAACTTCGTGGTCGTAGTGGTCGTCAAGGAGATGTTGGTACCAGTCAATTCTTTGTATCATTTGAAGATGATTTAATGCGAATGTTTGGAACTGATAGAATAAAACAAGTTGTTCAAAGTTTAGGCTTAACCGGTGACCAAGCTATTCGTTCTAAAGCTATTACAAGAAGTATTGAAAGTGCCCAAAAGAAAGTAGAAGGCAATAACTTTGATACTCGGAAAAGCCTACTAGATTATGATAATGTTGTCAATGAACAAAGAACTATCATCTATGAACGAAGAAATGAAATATTAGATAACGAAAATATTCATGAATCAGTATTAGAAATATTTAGAAATACAATAACAACTTTAGTTGATAATCATATTGAACCAGAAGGTTATATTACTGATAATGATAAAGATGAAATTATTGAATTCGTTAATACTAACTATGTCAAAGGTGAAGAACTTTCAGTTGATATTATTAAAGATAAAAAAGATAAAGAGATAGCTGAAGTTTTATATGAAAGAATAATTGAAGACTATGAAAAGAAAATTAGTATTGCACCTAATTTCCATGAATTTGAAAGGGCTATATCTTTAAGAATAATTGATTCTTTATGGGTTGACCATATTAGTGCTATGGAACATTTAAAAGAAGGCATAATGTTAAGAGGTTATGGTCAAGTTAATCCATTACAAGCTTATACTATTGAAGGTTTTGACTTATTTGAAAATTTACTTGATAAAATTGATGAAAATATTGCTACTTTCTTACTTAAATCTAATATTGAACAAAATGTTGAAAGAAAACAAACTATAATCGGTGTTGCTAATGATGGTAAAGAAAAAGTTAAAGGAACACCAAAAAAGAATAGTAAAAAAATTGGTCGTAATGACTTATGCGAGTGCGGCTCAGGTAAAAAATATAAAAATTGCTGCGGTAAATAAGAATAAAAGCCTTAAACATTTAAGAAAAGCAAATCATTATACAAGCATAATTTGACAAAGTGTAAAAAATAAAGTATGAATTTAATTTATTAACAAAACCAGTGCGAGGAAGAAGTAGAAAAATATAAGCATTTTAGAGAACTCAGTTAGGTGAAAATGAGGATGTAATGATTTTTCGAACATGGCCCTCAAGGGTGATTGACTGAAATTAAGTAAGTCATTACAGGTGTGCCTGTTATAGCACAAACCTATAACTATGCTAAGACATAAGTAGGTTAATGAGATTAGTACAGTAATGTACTAATGAAATAAGAGTGGTAACGTGATATATTCACCTCTTAGGAATAATTTCCTAAGAGTTTTTTTATTTGAAAGGAAGGGATTAAAATGAATATATTAATAGGAATTAGTTGGCCTTTTGCAAATGGAGATTTGCATATAGGTCATGCAGCAAGTAGCTTACCTGGAGATGTTATTGCAAGATATCATAGATTAAAAGGGAATAATGTAGTTTTAGTATCTGGAAGTGATTGCCACGGTACTCCAATAGATGTTAAAGCATTACAAGAAAAGAAACCAGCAAAAGAAATAGTTGATATTTGTCACGAAAATTTTTCAAAAGACTTTAAGGATTTAGGTTTTAGTTTTGATTTATATAATAGAACTGATGATCCCTATCATAAAGATTTTGTAAAAGAACAATTTAAGAAATATTATGACTATGGTTATCTTTATGAAAAGGAAGAAGAACAACTATATTGTGAACACTGTAATCTGTTTTTAGCTGATCGTTATATTATTGGTATTTGTCCAAAATGTGGTGCAGATATTAAAGGCGATGAATGTGAAAAATGTGGTAGTCTTTTAGAAATTAATAATGTTAAAGAAACAAAATGTGCTATTTGTGGCAATCCAACAAGTATTAAAGAAACTAAAAATTTATATTTTTCTTTATCAAAATTTCAAGATGATTTAAGAGATTTAGTTAATTTAAATAAGTATAATTGGAGAGAAAATGCAGTTTCATTTACCGAAAGATATTTAAATGAAGGTGTACCTGATAGATGTGCTTCTCGTAGTCTTAATTTTGGAATTGATATTCCTATAAAAGGATATGAAGATAAAAAAATTTATGGTTGGTTTGAAAATGTTTGGGGATATGTTACTGCTAGTAAGAAATATTGTGAACAAAATAATCTTAATTGGGAAAATTTTTGGCAAAAAGATAGGAATAATAAAATTTATTTAGTACACGCCAAAGATAATATTCCATTCCATACTATTATTTTTCCATCATTGTTATTAGGAACAAAAGAAAACTATAAATTACCAGATAAGATTGTTTCTGATGAATATATAACTATTGAAGGAGAAAAATTATCAAAAAGTAAAGGCAATTATATCTCAATAAGATATTTATTAGAAAAATTTCCGGCCGATGCTATAAGATATTATTTTTTAGTTAATGATCCCGCAAAAAGAGATTTTAACTTTACTTGGAATACTTTTATCAATTCTATTAATGGAGAATTATTAGGTAAATGGGGTAACTTTATAAATAGAACATTGTTATTTGTAAATAAATCTTTTGATGGAAATTTAAAAGATTCTATTGTTGAAAAGGAAATAGAAGAAAAAATAAAAACTTTATTTGAAGAAGTAGGAAGCAACATTGATAATGGAGATGTAAAAGAAGGAATTAATAAAATATTTGATTTTATTAATTTTGCTAACAAATATTTTGATGAAAAGCAACCATGGATTCTTGTTAAAACTAACATAAATGAATGTAATAATGTATTATTTAATTGTGTAAATATTATTTCTAATGTTAATACTTTATTAAAACCATATTTACCATTTTCTTGTGAAAAAGTAGAAGAATTTTTAAATACTAAAGTTTCAAAATGGGAATACAAGACTATTTCAACTATTTCATTAAGTAAAGATATTAAGCCTTTATATGAAAGGTATGATAAATCAAAAATAAGCGAAGAAGTTGAATTGTTAAAACAAAACAAAAAATAAGTTTACACATTAAAAATATGTTTGATAAACATGAATTGGACGAAAATTCAACTGTCAAGAATTCTTTGACAGTTCAAAGTGAAGACAGTAGAAATGTAGAAAGAAATGTCAAAGATTATAATTTAGATATGGTAATTTCTTTAAGATATCGTATAAATCTAAAATAGCTACTAATTTTAGAAAGTAAATATTTTGATTTTGAGAAATTAGTCCTATGGCAAAAGTCTATTTATAAACATTAAAAAGACATTAATAAAAAATCTAAACCTACTTGCCTTATAATCTTAATCTTTTTTAATTTGAACAGACCCAACTATTCATGATATACTAACCTAAATAAGATTTATAAGGAGAAAAGTAAAAATGATAATACCAAAATGTTTAAAAAAAGGTGACAAGATTGCCATCGTTAGTTTATCGCGAGGATTATTAGGAGAAGAATTTATTAAGCATGAATTAGATTTAGCTCTTAAAAGATTAGAAGAATTCGGGCTTATCCCTGTTATAATGCCTAATGCTATGAAAGGTATAGATTATTTAGCAACTCATCCTAAAGCTCGAGCACAAGACTTAAAAACTGCCTTTCAAGATGAATCAATTAAAGCCATAATTGCCGCTATTGGGGGAAACGATGCCTACATGACTATTCCTTATTTAATGGAAGATAACGAATTTAAACAAGCAGTTATTAACAATCCCAAAATATTTGTTGGCTTTTCAGATACTACCATTAATCATTTAATGTTAAACAAACTAGGCTTAACCACCTTTTATGGTCCCAGCCTCCTAGTTGACTTAGCTGAACTAGATACTGAAATGCTTCCTTATACTAAAAAGTATTTTATGGAATTCTTTCGAACTACCCCAAATTTAGCCATCACCTCTAGTGATGTTTGGTACTTAGACCGTCCTAGTTATGGACCAGAAGCCCTAAATACACCTCGCCAATCTGTAACGGAAAGTCACGGCTATGAAACTATTAATGGTCATGGTATAAAAACTGGCGAACTTTATGGAGGTTGCATCGAAAGCATTTATGAAGCTATGACCAATGAAAATGAATCTCCAATTTTCACCAAATATCAAATCTTTCCAACTGAATCAGAATGGCAAAACAAAATATTATTTTTAGAAACCAGTGATGAAAGAATAACGCCCGCAAAATTAGAAGAAATCTTAACCTATTTTCAAAATAAAGGAATTTTTTCCCAAGTCCAAGGCCTTATTGTTGGTAAACCAATCGATGAAAAATATTATGATGAATACAAAGCCGTTTATCAAAATGTATTTAAAAACAGTGCTACTCCTATTCTTTACAATGTCAATTTTGGCCATTCAGTTCCTCACTGTATCTTGCCTTACGGTATCCCCGCAACAGTAGATTATGACCAAAAAACTATAACTATCCAAGGCCAATTTTTAGAAAAATAAAATCTAAAGTCTTTTCTAACCTCAAACAAATTGCTATAATCAAAGTGGTGAAAAACATGGAAAAATTTGAATTAAAAACAAAGTACAATGAATTACTAACCAAAATAAATGATTTAGGGAGGTCACTTTGACTTATCCACTAAACAAAATCGTATTCAAGAAATCGAAAATTTAACCAAATCTGATTCATTTTGGCAAGATATTGATAAAGCTAATCTTTTAAACCAAGAGTTATCTACTTTAAAAAAAGAGGTTAATAACTTTTTAACAACTAAAAAAACGATTGTTGATAACCTCGAACTTATCGACATTTTAGAAGAACATGACCTAGAAACTTTAGAACAAGAATTAAATAACATTAGTCAAATCGTTTCGCAATTAGAAATCAGTTGCCTACTTAACCAAGAAAACGATTCCCTAAATTGTTATCTCGAAATTCATCCGGGAGCTGGTGGTACTGAATCTTGTGACTGGGCTAATATGCTATCTAAAATGTATCAAAAATTTTGTGATAAAATGGCTTACAAATGTGAAATAATCGAAGAACAAAAAGGCGAAGAAGCCGGGATTAAAAGTGTTACTATGTACATTCAAGGTCTGTATGCTTATGGTTATTTAAAATGTGAAAAAGGAGTGCACCGTTTAGTTAGAATCTCGCCTTTTGATTCCAATAAAAGAAGACATACATCTTTTGCCTCCGTATTAGTAACGCCCGAATACAACAAAGATATCAACATTAATATCAACGAACAAGATTTAAAAATCGATGTATATCATAGCAGTGGTGCTGGTGGTCAATCAGTCAATACTTCCAACTCCGCGGTTCGCATCACCCACTTGCCTACTAAAATAGTCGTTACTTGCCAAAATGAACGCAGCCAACTTAAAAACAAAGAGCAAGCTATGAAAATGCTAAAAAACAAACTATATGAATTAGAACTAGAAAAAGTAAACAATGAACTAACTAATCTGAAAGGCACTATCGATAACATTAATTTTGGTAGCCAAATCCGAAGTTATGTTTTAGAACCATACAAACTAGTCAAAGACAACCGTTCAAACTACGAAACCAGCAATGTTTCCAAAGTCCTCGATGGTGACATAATGCCAATAATCGAATCAATCTTAAAAATAAAGGAGTAATCATGGCTAAATATAAAGAATATCTTTATCTCATAGTTGGCTTATTAATTGCCTCCCTTTCTTTCAATCTTTTCTTATCACCCTTCCATCTTGCCGCCGGTGGAGTTAGTGGTTTAGCTTTATTTTTCAATACTCTTTTTAATATTAATGAAAGTCTTTTTATCTTCCTTGTTAATCTTTTCTTATTACTATTGAGTTACATTTTTCTAGGAAAAGACCAAACTCGCAAATCTTTTCTCGGTTCCTTACTATTTCCTTTAATGATATCTCTTACCAGTGGAATAACTAATTATCTTAACTTAGCTGATTTAGAAATGATAGTTATTGCCATCATCGGCGGTATTATGAGTGGTATCGGTTACGGTCTAATATTTAAAAGTGGTTTCACATCTGGTGGAACAGATATTCTCAATCAAATAATGGAAAAATATTTACACATCTCGATTGGAACTTCTATTATCATTGTTGATGGTTTAATTACCCTAGCCGGTATCTTCATCTTTGGCCTTAATACGATGATATATGCCTTAATTACTCTAATCTTAATCAGTATCTATAACAACAAAATGCTTTTAGGAATAAATTCCAACAAAACTTTATATATCTATTCGGAAAAATACTCCGAAATAACAAAATACTTACATGAAGAATTAAAATATGATAGTACCGACTTTAATGTCCAAGGCGGTTACACCAACAAAAATCAAAAACTTATTCTCACTGTAATTCCCGCTAAAGATTACTATAAAATCAAACTAGCCTTAAAACTTATCGACCCCAAAATCTTCATCATTGTTGTAAACTCTTATCAACAAGTTAATGCTAATGCTACAATTCGCAATTAAAACTTGTTTTATTGAACCATATCATATAAAATAACAAATGTTTAGGTGACAAAAATGAACAATACACTAAAATATTTAAAAGAAAAATTACAACCTCATGATAAAATTGTTATCGGTGTTTCCGCGGGCCCAGATTCTATGTGCTTGCTATCTCTTCTCCTGGAAATCAAAAAAGCCATTCCCCTGGATATTATCGTTGCGCATGTTCATCACAATGTCCGTCAAGAAAGCGATGAGGAAGCCGTATTTTTAGAAGACTATTGCCACAACCATGACTGTATTTTCGAAATGCATAAAATTGAGCACTATAATAAAGATAATTTCCACGAATATGCCCGTAATATCAGATATCAATTTTTTAATGAATTAGTAACCAAATATCAAGCTAACTACTTAATGACTGCCCATCATGGTGATGACTTAATAGAAACTATTCTTATGCGTTTAACCAGAGGCACAATTTTCAAAGGCTATGCTGGCTTTGCTAAAGAAACCAATAATGGAACTTATACCCTTTTAAGGCCACTTATTCACAATACTAAAAATGATATAGCAGCCTACAACGAACTGCACCAAATTCCTTTTCGCCTCGATAAATCTAATGAAAAAGATAAATATACTCGCAATCGTTATCGCCACAACTTGCTTCCTTTTTTAAAAGCCGAAAATAAGAATGTTCATTTAAAATTTTTACAATTTAGTGATGAAATAAATTTAATTGAAAACTTTTTGGCAGAAAAAACCACAGATGCCTTGACTAAAGTACTACTTTCTGATAAGGTATGCTTGTGTGAATTTAATAAGTTACATCCTTTAATAAAAAAGCGTGTAATTGAGTATATTTTAAAAGAAGAGTATCAAAATAATATTAATCATATAACTCTTCATCATGTTCAGTTGATTCTTGATATGTGCAATAGTCCTAAAGCTAATTTGCAACTTTCTTTACCCGATAAAAAAGTACTCATCAAAAGTTATAACGAATTATATTTCAAAATACCTCATAAGCCTAATTTAGAAAGTCAAATTTTAGAAGATACTGTTATTTTAAATTCTCATGAAAAAATCGAAAAAATTGCTCAAACCTCAATCGATAAAAGTAACTACATTCTGCGCCTTAATAGCCAAGAAGTAAGTTTACCCTTAAAAGTTAGATGCAAAAAAACTGGGGATAAAATGCAATTAAAAAATGCTTCTGGTCATAAAAAAATTAAAGACATTTTTATTGATTCCAAAATACCCTTGCCCAAAAGAAATAGTTGGCCAATTGTCGTTGACAATAATGATACAATTTTATGGATACCAGGATTAAAAAAGTCAAAATTTGATAAAAATAATAATGAAAAATATGATATAATATATAAATATGTTAAAGGTGATGAAAAATTAGATGAAAAAAAATAATAATATGAAAAATGCTTTTCCTTATTTAATTCTATTTGCAGTAATCTTATTTGTGTTAACCGTTTTAAATTTTGGTGGCACAATAACACATGAATTAACGACAGGAGAACTTTTAGAAGAAATTAATAAAAACAATGTAACCGAAATAACTATCACTCCTAAAAGTACTGATTCTGTTTATTATATTAAAGGTAAATTATCTTCATATAAAGACAAAGAGTCATTTACTTCTAGGGTAGTCGAACAAGATTTACAAGAAATAACGGAGTATGCTAAACAAAATAATCTAACTGTTTATGATACTAACAAAGACCCCGGTTCTATTTCTATACTTTATATCATTGTTAACTTTTTACCTCTAGTTATCATTTTAGGTGGTTCATATTTCTTATTCACGAAAATGGCTAGTGGTAATAAAAATTCTATGGATTTTGGTCGCAGCCGAGCTCGCTTATCGCAAGATGGTGGTAATACGAAATTTAGCGATGTTGCCGGATTAAAAGAAGAAAAAGAAGAAGTATCCGAATTAATTGATTTCTTAAAAAATCCGAAAAAATTCCAAAAACTTGGTGCTAGAATTCCTAAAGGTGTATTATTAGTTGGGCCTCCTGGAACCGGTAAAACTTTACTTGCTAAAGCCGTAGCTGGTGAAGCCAATGTTCCTTTCTACTATATTAGTGGTTCGGACTTTGTGGAATTATTTGTCGGAGTTGGAGCTAGCCGCGTTCGAGATATGTTTAAAGAAGCTAAGAAAAATGCTCCATGCTTAATCTTTATTGATGAAATCGATGCTGTTGGTCGCCAAAGAGGTGCTGGCCTTGGTGGTGGTCATGATGAACGTGAACAAACTTTAAACCAATTACTTACCGAAATGGATGGTTTTGGAGCTAACGAAGGAATCATCATTATCGCAGCCACTAACCGCCCAGATGTTTTAGACCCTGCCTTGTTAAGACCAGGTAGATTCGATAGACAAGTAACCGTTAACTTACCAGATACCCGCGAAAGAGAAGAAATTCTTAAAGTTCATGCACGTAATAAAATCTTAGATGAAGCCGTTAAATTAGATAACATCAGTGCTCGTACTCCAGGTTTCAGTGGTGCCGATTTAGAGAACTTACTTAATGAAGCTGCCCTTTTAGCTGTTCGAAAAAATGAAGAAGCTATAACTATGGATGACATCGATGAAGCAACTGACCGCGTTTTAATGGGACCGGCTAAAACATCACGCAAAATTACCGAAAAAGAAAAACGCTTAGTAAGTATCCATGAATCTGGCCATGCGGTAATTGGTATCAAATTAGAAGATGCCAACGAAGTTCATAAAATTACTATCATTCCTCGTGGAATGGCTGGTGGTTATACCATGATGCTACCAAAAGAAGAAAAAATTGCTATCATGACTAAAAAAGAATTATTAGCGACTATTACTGGTTTACTTGGTGGTCGGGCATCTGAAGAACTATTCTTAGGTGAAATAACTACCGGAGCAAGTGATGACTTCAAAAAAGCTACTAATATAGCTCGTAGCATGGTAAGTGAATATGGTATGAGTGAACTTGGACCAATGCAATATGAACAAAAAAGCGAAGGCGTATTCTTAGGTCGAGATTATAACAAAACGAAAAATTATTCTGATAAAGTAGCCTTAGAAATCGACATGGAAGTTCGTAAAATAATCGAAAGTTGCTATGAAAATGCTAAAGAAATTTTAACAAAAAATAAAGATTTAGTAATGCTTCTAAGTGATGCTTTAATGGAAAAAGAAACTTTAACCAAAGAAGAAATCGAAAGCTTAGTTACAACTGGTAAAATTGCTGACAATTTAGAACCTTTAAAAGAAAGCGAATCATCTTTACTAAAATTAAGAGAAATCGCGAAAGCTAAAAAAATTAAAGGTTACACTAAAATGACTAAAGAAGAACTAGAAGAAGCTATCGAAAATGAAGAAGACAATATAGAATAACTATTTTGTCTTTTTTAATTTAATGCTATAATTGAAAAGTGAAAGAAGGAATCTTTATGAAAAATATAATTTTAACTGGCGATAGACCAACTGGTCGCCTTCACTTAGGTCATTATGTCGGTTCATTAAAAGAAAGAGTTAAAATGCAAAACGAAGATGATTACGAATCTCTATTTGTCATGATAGCTGATACGCAAGCCTTAACTGATAACTATGGCAATCCCCAAAAAGTAAGAGATAATGTAATTGAAGTTATGCTAGATTACCTATCTGTTGGCCTAGAACCTGACAAAACGACTTTTTTTATTCAATCGGCTGTTAATGCTCTACCGGAACTTACCACTTATTATATGAATTTAGTTACTTTACCTAGAGTCCTTAGAAATCCGACAGTTAAAAGTGAAATCAAAGCTCGCGGATTTGATGAAGAAAAAGAAGGTATTCCCGTTGGTTTTGCTACTTATCCCATAAGTCAAGCCTCTGATATTACTGCTTTTAAAGCTAATCTTGTACCCGTAGGTGATGACCAATTACCGATGATTGAACAAGCTAAAGAAATAGTTAAATCTTTTAATACTACTTATCAAGAAGTTCTTGTAACTCCCAAAGCGGTTATCCCTGAAGAAAAAGTCTGTTCTCGTCTTCCTGGAATTGATGGTAACGCTAAAATGAGTAAATCTTTGGGTAACTGCATATATTTAGCTGATGATACCGAAACAGTTAAGAAAAAAATTAAATCGATGTACACTGACCCCTTACATATCAACATTACTGACCCCGGTCATATTGAAGGCAATACCGTATTTACCTACTTAGATGTATTTTGTAAAGATGAGCACTTCGCCAAATATCTTCCCGAATATCACAACCTTGAAGAGTTAAAGAACCACTATCAAAAAGGTGGCCTAGGTGATGTTAAAATTAAAAATTTCCTTTTTGCTATAATTGAAGAACTATTAACTCCTTTTCGCGAAAAACGCGCCTTCTATGAACAACATTTAGATGAGGTTCTAGAAATCTTAAAAGAAGGTAGTGCTAAAGCTAATCAAGTAGCCAATCAAACTTTATTAGAAGTCAAAGAAGCCATGGGCATAACTTATTTTGATGATAAAAACTTTTTAATAGAACAAAATAACAAATATACAAAAATTTAAAATCTGTACCAAAAACCATGCAAATTTTGAAAATCTGCTTAGCAAATTTTAAAAAAGTTAAGCAGAATTTTTAATTTTTGGGCTCAAAAATGCCAAATTTGCGATTTGCGTTAATCTTCCTAAAATGCTATTCTTTTTCCCAGAAAGGAAGAAAAACATGAAAAATTTAATAACCAAAGAAAAATTTTTAGACATATTTAAGAATAGCAATTATCGCCGAAAACTAGATACGGCGGTTACTGAATTTTTTGGCCTAGAAGTCAAAGAAAGCGATCCAGCATCGTTTAATGACCAAACCGATAAGATTTTAACTATCAATGTTTTATATGAATGCTCTTTACTATTTAAAATTAAACTAAAAGATGTTCATAAAATATTTACCACCTCTAAAAACTTTTATTTAAACTTAACCTGTCTTAAGAAAAATAGACCTTTTGAACTAATAATGCCTGGCTTTTGGAATATATATTGCCAATATAAAACCAAAAACATATCAACCGAAAAAAAGTTAGTTCTTGTTGGATACTTATTTACCACAAAAAATATTTCAGATTTAAAAAAAATTTTAACTAATTTAAACTTTAATAATAATGAAATAAATGATATTATAGATATAGTCACAATGAAGAAATAATAGTTTTTTATAAAGACAAATATTTAGGAATGTGTTAAAATTGTTTTATGACTGAATATAATAAAGGTGGTATTATGGCAAAAGTTATTTCATTAGTTAATCAAAAAGGTGGAGTTGGAAAAACAACAACTAGCATAAATTTAGCCGCGGCATTAGGACAAGAGGGTAAAAAAACTCTACTTATTGACTTAGATTCTCAAGGTAATGCCTCTAATGGGCTAGGTCTAAGTACTAATGATTTTGAATTTGATATTTATGATGTCATAACTGGGGCTTGTGAGATTAAAAAAGCTATTATAAAAACTAAATTCAAAAACTTATCGATTATTCCATCAACAATTAATTTAGCTGGTGTGGATGTTGAATTTGTTAAAAAAATGCTAACTGATTCCTCTTTTCATCAAAATGAACAACTACGCCTAAAAATAGAAGAAATTCGAGATAACTATGATTATATAATAATCGATTGCCAACCATCTTTAGGCATATCTACTATGAATGCTTTAGTAGCTAGTGATTCTGTAATAATTCCTGTTCAATGTGAGTATTATGCTCTTGAAGGTATAGCTCAACTTTTAAATTCTATTATTTTAGTTCAATCTAAAATGAATCCGGATTTAAGAATTGAAGGGGTTTTATTAACTATGCTAGATGGCCGGACCAATATTGGTTTAGAAGTTATTGAACAAGTTCGTCAATATTTTAAAAACAAAGTATTTAACACTATTATTCCGCGACTTGTTAGACTTGTTGAAGCTCCAAGTCATGGTAAACCTATCAATGCTTATGACCCAACTAGCCGTGCCACTCTTGCCTATGAAAATTTAGCAAAGGAAGTGATTAGCCGTAATGGAAACTAAAAGAAAAGCTTTAGGAAAAGGTCTAGAACAATTATTCTCAAATGAAGTAATTAACTTTGATAGTTTTGAAAATGATTTAATATCTTCAGCTAAAAGTAATGATATCGTGGAAATTCCTTTAACCGAAATTCGTTCTAACCCATATCAACCGCGGAAAACATTTGATGAAGATACTTTAAAAGAATTAGCCGAAAACATTAAACAATATGGAATAGTTCAACCAGTAATTGTCAAAAAAAGTATTAAAGGATACGAACTTATTGCCGGTGAACGAAGAACCAAAGCTGCCCGATTAGCCAATTTAGAAACTATCCCCGCAATTATAAAAGATTATAATGACCAAGAAATGATGGAAATTGCTTTAATCGAAAATATTCAACGGGAAGATTTAAATCCTATCGATGAAGCTGCTGCTTATGAAAATATAATCAATTTAAGTGGCATGACACAAGAAGAATTTGCCCAAAAATTTGGTAAAAGTCGTAGTCATGTTACCAATATGCTTGGCTTGCTAACTTTACCTAATGCTACCAAAAAATTAGTTGCCCAAAATAAATTAAGTATGGGTCATGCCCGGGCTTTAAGTAAACTAGATGATGAAATGGTTATCAACAATTTAGCCGACAAAGTAATCAATGAAAATTTAAGTGTTCGGGAACTCGAAAATTTAATATCTCTAGAAAACTTACCTAAAAAAAATAAAGTTAATCGTAAAGATGTAGAACGAAATATCCATTATGTCATATATGAAAAAATAATGCGTGAACGTTTAGGCACTAAAGTAAAAATCAAAAACAATAAACTAGAAATACCTTTTGACCGTGAAAAAGATTTAGAACGAATTTTAGAAATTTTAGGAATTGAAATAACAGGTGACTAGATGAACTTAACAGAAAAAATAATCGCCTTTTTAACTAAAAAACAAGTTTACGGTCTAGCTATAATTGCCATTAGTGCATACGTTATATATCGAATTGGTAAATACATAATTAATAAAATCATCATCTCTAGTAAAGATAACTATGAACGCAAAAAAAGAATTACCATAGTCAATTTATTATCTAATATCTTTAAATATGCGATTTATATCTTTGTTATCTTACTTGTTCTTGATTTATATGGTGTTGATACGCGGGCTTTAATTACCAGTTTAGGCGTAGTTGGCGCTGTTTTAGGTTTGGCTCTTCAAGATACTATAAAAGATTTCATTAGTGGAATAACGATAATCTTAGACAACTATTATGTAGTTGGTGACATTGTCAATTACAATGGCTTTCTAGGCCAAGTTATCGATATGGGTTTAAAAGTTACTAAAATCAAACAATTCAATGGTGAAGTCTTAACCGTTGCTAATCGTAAAATTGATGAAATCATAAATATTAGTCAAAAAAATGCGCATGTCTTCATTGATATTCCTGTAGCTTACGAATTAAAAACAAAAAAAGTTGAACAAGCTTTAAATACTGTCATCGACCAAGCCAAAAAAATTGCTGGTGTTAAAGAAGAATCCAAATACTTAGGCATTTCTGATTTTGAAGACAGTTCCATAAAATATACCATTGTTATAATATGCAATCAAGATAATCAATGGCAACTAAGAAGAGAAGTATTAAAAATTATTAAAGAAACATTTGAAGACCAAAACATTAAAATACCTTATCAACAAATCGAGGTGCATCAAAATGAAAGAATATAAACTAAATGACTGTGTCATCATGAAAAAACCTCATGCTTGTAAAACAAATGAATGGATAATAACTCGTCTTGGTGTCGATATCAAAATAAAATGCAAACATTGTGGCCGCGAAATTATGATGGACCGCTTAGAATTTGAACATAAACTAAAAAAAATCATAGGTGATACAAATGAAAATAAGTAAAATCAAAGAAAAAATTACCCTTCATCCTATCATGAGTATTTTAATAATGATTACTTTTACCATTGTTCTAAGTGGTATATTATCTTTATTTAGATTTCAAGCTACAACTAAGACTATTAGTCCCACAAGTTTTGAATACAACACTTCTATAATCGAAGTAAATTCTCTATTTAGTTTTAGTGGTTTAAAATACATATTTACTAGTACAGTTTCTAATTTTATCGCTTTTGCCCCTTTAAGTAGTTTATTAATTATTTTAATCGGGGTTGGAATTATGGAAAAAAGTGGATTCTTAAAAACTGCTTGTACCATTCTTACGAAAAATGCCAAGAAAATTAACGTAACTTATTTCTTAGTTTTAATGAGTATCATTATTGGTTTTATTGGTGATTTATCTTATGCTTTTATCATCCCATTAAGTGCCTTGCTATTTAAATATGGTAAACGTAATCCAGCATTAGGAATAATTGCTTCTTTTGCTGGCTTAACCTGTGGTAATGCTCTAAACATCATATTTTCTAGTACCGATTCCTCTTTATTATCTTTAACTACTCTTGCTGCTAATATGGAATTAGGTAATCATGCTTTAACGACTTTAGGTTTTATATTTATTGAACTTTTAAGTATAATTCTTCTTTCCTTTATCATTACGTTAATCACTGAAAGATATTTAGTATACAAATTAGATAAATATGAAATACCTAAAACTGATATTGAAGAAGAAATAGCCATTGGTAAAAATGAAAAAAAAGGTTTAAAATATGCCATCATCGCTGGAACTATCTATTTTCTTTTCTTTCTTTATTGTATAATTCCTGGCCTTCCTTTATCTGGTAAATTATTAGACCAAAGTCAAACTTTCTTTATTGATAAACTATTTAGTTATAATTCTTTTTTTACTACTGGCTTTGTGTTTGTAATTACGATGTTTTTTGTCATATTAGGTTTATTTTATGGCTTAGGGGCTAAAACTATTAAAAACAACAAAGAATTTTGTGAAGATTTAGGTCATTCTTTAGATGGTATTGGTCAAACTGTTATTTTAATCTTCTTTGCTTCCATTTTAATCAATGTCTTTAAATATACCCAAATTGGTAATGTAATAGTTGGCCTTTTTGCCGAACTAATAGAAAATACTACTTTTACAGGTATTCCTTTAATAATTTTACTATTTGTAATTTCTTTGATATCTACTTTAGTTTTACCATCATCAATCAACAAATGGGCTATCTTATCGGGAGTAACTATTCCTATATTTATTAGAGCTGGGATGTCGCCAGAATTTTCCCAAATCATCTTCCGGTTTGGTGAAACTGTTACGATGGGTTTAACTCCTTTAATGGCTTATTACATAATTTATCTGGCTTATTTAGAAAAGTACAATCAAAATAAAAAGCCTATTAATATCATCAAATCTATTAGATATCAAATGCCTTATGCATTATTAACTGCTATCCTTTTATTGACAATTTTAATAGTTTGGTTTATAGTAGGTCTTCCAATAGGAGTAGGAATATATCCAACATTATAAACGAGGTGAAAATAACATGTCTTTAACTGCTGGAATAATTGGTTTACCTAATGTAGGTAAATCAACTTTATTTAATGCGATAACTAAAAAAAATATTTTAGCGGCTAATTATCCCTTTGCTACGATTGACCCAAATGTCGGAGTCGTAACTGTTCCTGATAAACGCTTAGAATTTTTAGAAGAACTATACCTACCCAATAATACGGTTCCCACCACTTTTGAATTTACTGACATTGCTGGTTTAGTAAAAGGGGCTTCTAAAGGCGAGGGCTTAGGTAATAAATTTTTATCACATATTCGGGAAGTAGATGCGATAGTTGAAGTTGTTCGGTGTTTTAAAGATGACAATATTATTCATGTCGAGGGCCAAGTAGACCCCGTTCGTGATATCGAAATCATAAACATTGAACTAATTTTAGCTGATTTAGAAATCATCGAAAATCGCCTTAATAAAATAATCAAAAAAGCTGAAACCACTAAAGATAAAGAAGCTTTACTAGAAGTCGAAGCCTTAAAAAAAGCTCAAAGTTCCCTTTTAGACAACAAACCTCTAAGATTATGTGAATTTACGGAAGAAGAAAAAGAAATATTAAAACCATTTAATTTTATTACGCTAAAACCATTAATTTACGTAGCTAATATTTTAGAAAATGATATAGCTTTAGGTAAAAACGAATATACGGAAAAAGTTAGCGAATATGCTGCTCAAGAACAAGCCGGAGTTATAACCATGTGTGCTAAAATAGAAAGTGAATTAGCTGAATTAGAAGAATCTGAAAAAAAATTATTCTTAGAAGAACTAGGTGTTTCTAGTACTGGTTTAGAAAAACTAATCTTTGCTACTTATAATCTTCTAGGTTTAGAAACTTTCTTTACGGTCGGCAAAGATGAAGTCAAAGCTTGGACCTTTAAAAAAGGCACTAATGCCAAAGAATGTGCTGGTTTAATTCACAGTGATATTAAACGAGGATTTATCAAAGCTGAAATTACTAAATTTAATGATTTAGCCGAATTAAAAGATGAAAAGAAAGTCCAAGAAATGGGTAAATTGCATTTAGAAGGCAAAGATTACATTATGCAAGATGGCGATATAGTATATTTTAGATTTAATGTATAATAGGGTAGAAAAAACTATCCTTTTTTTAGTCCTTTAACCAAAGTGGGTGCAAAAAGGTGTGAATGTGCTGTAATTAAAGGAAAAAAGAGTTAAAAGAATATATCTATAATGATTAAATATATGATTAGAATAAGTTTAAAAGATTTTGGGTTTAATAATATAAAATCTGTTCCATTATATGCAGTATTTTGTATAAATAAAAAACATGATATAATAGACATATAATATAAAAAAGGAGGAAATATGGACAATAAATTAATTAGTAAATCATTTCTGTGGATGTTTGTTGGTCTATTAGTAACATTTTTAACTGGCTTTGGTGTATCGCAGAATGAAACTATGTTAATTAATATCTACACCAATAGTTTGTATATAATCTTAGCAATTGTAGAATTAGTATTAGTTGTTTTCTTATCAGCTAGATTATACAAAATGCAAAAAAGTACGGCTCGAATTTGTTTTTTACTATATAGTTTTGTATCAGGTCTTACTTTTTCATCAATATTTGTAGTTTATCAATTAACATCAATCTTATACATATTCTTAATTGCCGCGTTAGTCTTTTTAGTATTTGGCTTAATAGGGTACTTTACTAATTTAGATTTAACTAAATTTGGTAGTTTTCTACTAATGGCCTTACTTGCAACCATAATCTGTGTAATAATCAACCTTTTTGTTAAAAGTACACAATTTGATTTAATCATAACGATTGT
This sequence comes from uncultured Bacilli bacterium, assembly GCA_947600335.1. Taxonomy (GTDB): domain Bacteria; phylum Bacillota_I; class Bacilli_A; order RF39; family UBA660; genus MGBC108787. Next base: position 18,957 of record CANQGB010000004.1, read on the forward strand.
TAGTCTTTTAATATTTATTGGTTTTACAGCTTATGATGTTCAAAAAATTAAAAATACTTTTTCTACAGAATTAGAAGATAATTTAAGTATCTATTTTGCTTTAAATTTATATTTAGATTATATTAATATTTTCTTGAATTTACTAAATCTATTTGGTAGTTCTAAAGATTAAAACAGTTCAAACAGAGCTGTTTTTTTAGTTATACCTAAACTATTAAAATTCACAAAAATTAACTATACTTATAATAAAGTGTAAAATAATAGACAATTTTAGTTCTTAACTTTGACTTTTAAAGTTAATAATGCTAATCTTAAACTAGAGTACGATATGTACAATAGGAGGAGAAAAAATATGTCAGTATTTAGATATGACCCAAATGCAATAAAAACATGGGCGGATAAAATTGCTAGATATATGGATGGAGATATCCAAGAATGTTCCAATAATTTTAAAAGTCAAACTGATATTCTAAGCCAACCAGGAGTTTGGACTGGAGATGCAGCAGTAAAAAATTACCAAAATTTTGTTGAAACTCATCAAGCATTAATAAGATTTGTAAATAGTTTTGGTGAATCTTTCCAAAATGCTATGAATGCTGTTAATCAAAATATTGCTAATTTAGAAGTATCAAACTTAGGAACAGAAACAAATGTAGCAGCAGGATTAAATTTAACTTATTCTAATATAAGTGAAGTTGCTCCTGAAACAATTAAATCAGATATGGTTACTTATGATTATGCTCAAATTCAATCAATTGGAGAATCTTTAGCCAACATTAAAACGAATTTAACTGAAACTTATAATAGACTAAAAGATTCTGTCAATGAAATCAACAATGGCGAAGGTTTATGGGATGGCGATGCAGCCGGTAGAGCTCATGAAGAACTATATACTACTCTAACAACTAATATGGATAAAGTATTAGAAAGCTTAGAAATATGTATCAACAACATTAAAGCTGCTGGGCAAAATGCTCAAGAAGCAGATGCTGCTTAATAAGAACCACATAAGTGGTTTTTATAAATAAGTTTTAAAACATACTTTTTAGAACTTATTTATAAAAGGAATGATTTTCATGCAAATAAGAATCGATTCATCAACTATAAAATATGAAATTTCCAGATGTATTAACAATGTTAGTGAATTAGAAGATAAAATTCGTGATATTGAAAACATAATTATTGAAATCGAAGGCATATGGAAAGAAACAGAATACGATAAATTTAAAAGTAAAATGATGGATTTTATAACTGAATTAGATAAATTTAAAGATCAATTAGATTCTTATAATGAATTTGCTGATGGATACATAGATACAATTGAAACTTTAGATAATGAATATACAAATAAAAATATCAAAATAGAATAAGAGGGATTAAATATGTATTGTGATTATGATGCGTTAGAACAATATTCTAATACTTTAAATAGTACATTTAATGAAATAATAGATATTATGAATGATATCGAAGAATCTTATAAAACCATTTCTAATACATCTAATTGGCAATCGCTTACTTCTACATATTTTCGAGATGCAACTAAAAATATTACTTCCAATATTGATATTATTAATAATAAGTTCTACAATGTTAAACAATATTTAGATACAGTAGTAGATAATTATCATAATACCGAAGATAGCTTATCAAATTTATTTTCGACAAGTTTTTTGGGATTTTAAAGGTGATTTTAAATGAGTAAATTTTCTAGCATTTCCTCTGATTTTCAAAATCAAATCAAAACAGCTTTATCCGAATTATCCAGTTATAGTTTTGATACTGTATCATCAAATTTTAATAATTATAGTGTATTAAGTTCTACAGCCAACAGTGTAATAACTGATGCTTTAGACGATTTACAAAATAATGAATATAAAGCCTCCTATGCTAAATTAAAAAAAACATTAGATTCCGCCGAAGAAATATATAATAAAATAGTTGAAATAAAAAAATTGGATGATGAAATAAAAACATTAAAAAATCAATTACCAGGATTAGAAAGCCAAAAATATAAAACAGAAACTTATAGCTATCCAGACTATTTTGGTAATATCTGTACCGGTACCAATACAGTTTTAGATCAAAGTGTTGTAAGCCAAATTAATAATGTAAATTCTAAAATCACTAATAAAGAAAATCAAATTAAGAACTTAGAAAATCAAATAAATAATATTATCTAACTTAAATTTAGATACTCTTTTCTCATAATTGAAAAAAATTATAATCTATGGTAAATTAAATACTAGAGGATATACAAAATACAAATGAGAAAGGAAGGGTATAATGGAAGAATTCATAGCCAACACTAATGCCATAAGAGAAAATATAAAAATATTGCAAAAATATTCTAACTATTATGCTAAGAAAAAAGAAACTTTTAAGAAAAATGCCTATGGTTCTTCAAATTGTACTCCAATTAGTAATTATCTTCAAAAAATAAATCAAATTTATGACAATTTAGCTAAAAATACAGATAATGTAATAAAATATTTAGAACAATATGTAAATGATATTGAAAATGTTGAGCAAGTAATGAGCAATACAGGGAGTGGCAATATCAATGCCTCAAATACTCGAGCTCATGCCAATAAATATCGTAATTATTTAAAAAAATACAATATTCCGGATGAAGATATATTTCCTATTAACAACTTTAATGCCTCTTCTTATTCCGGTTCAAGCTCTAGCATAGCTGTTAATGTAGATAATCCTTTTGCTAGAGTAAACTCTTCGCAAAACGTAAATGTCGGTAAAGCTACGGCCGGTTTTAATACTGCCGTTTTTGGCTTTGATCATATAAAAAGAGAAGGCTATTCTGCTGAATATCAAGAAATTAGCTTAAGTGAATATGAATCATGGATGGAAAAAATCAATTCTGGAGATATGTCTTCTTTTAGTTTAGATAAATTAGGATTTAGTAAAGTATTAGATGGCTATATAGTAACCTTGCAAAATCAAACAAATTTATTTCAACCTTTATTAGATGATGCTATCAAAAAATCAGAAGCTAGAAATGAATTGGAATCTCGATATAGTGAAATCGAAGATTGGCAAAATCAATACGAAGTAAATTTAAGAGAAAGAGCTGGTCAATATCGTCAAGGAATAATTAGTAAAGAAAAAATCAAAGAATTAGGTCTTGATAAATATACTTTTGATCAAAATACTTATACTTATGATTTAACCATCGATGAAATGGTCGATTTAATAAAATCTAAAGATTTAGAGACTAAAAACTTTTATCGCGAATTAGAGCAAACCATGAAAGAACTAAATACTGATACCGAAAGGCTTACTGGTTATGCTACATATGCTGAATTTGCTAGTAACTTTGACAAGATAGAACAAGATCAATATATAGCTAGTGCCACTTTAAAAAAGTTAGAAAATCAAATAGCTATGGCTTCTTATACTTTATTACCTTTCTTAGAAGAATATCAAAATTATAAGAATAGTGATAATATCAAAACTCCATTAGAAAAAGTTGGTGTCTTTAGTTCAGAAAAAATCAAAAATTTAGCTGAAGCTATTGAAATAAATGAAGATTATGCTGAAATGGGCAATATTTATAATTATATATATGAAACAGAAGGAGAATATGCTGCAAATGAATATTTAAATGCAGTTGAAGATTCGGTTAATCAAATATTAGGTCAAAAGAAAGCAAATGAATTTTTAGAAAGCTTAAGTGGTGAAACTAAGACTATAATTAATGAAAATGGTGAAGAAGAAACTATTAGAGTCTTTAGTGATTCGGCTCTTACTAGCATATCTGATCATTTAAAAATAACTGGTAAAGGAATTGGGGAAGGAGTTCAATCTTTTGGCGAAGGACTAGCTGCTTGGTTAAAATCAAGTGATGTTTATTCAGCTGATGAATATGAAAGAATGTATATCTTAGATGCCTTATCTAAAGGCGAGAATTCTTTTTTATATTCCAATAATTTTGAAATAAGTCAAAGCATTGGTAACATGGCTCCGACAATAGCTTTAAGTATAATCTTAGGTTCAACTGGAGTAGGAGAAGCTTATGCCGCTGGAGCTGCTGGGGCAGCCATGGGAACAAGTGCTGGAGGTAATAGTTATCATCAAGCTTTAGTTGAAGGATATAGCCAAGGCCAATCACTATTATATGGAGCATTAAATGGTTTATCTGAAGCCGGATTAGAAATGGTTATAGGTGGTTTAACAGGCATAAGCGATGTCAAAGTAACCAATTTCTTAACATATCTTCAAGCATCAGCTAAAGAAGGAAACGAAGAAGCCTTACAAGAAATAATTGATGCTCTATCTCGTAAAGCTATTTTTGGGGAAGATATAGAATGGAGTGATACCTTTAAAGCTGCTTTAAAAAGTGGTGCCTATGGAGCCATTACAGCTGATGTATTAAATGGAGCATCTTTAACCGTTAATGCTGGTATTAGTGGTATAAATAGTTATTTTAATAGCAATGTCAATGGTTTTAGTCAAATAGTAAACGCAAAAAATATGATTAGTGAAAGATATAAAAATCTTCACCAAGAACAATTAAATGCTATTAAAGATGGAACAATCAATAAAATAAAAGGAATGCCAAATCAAGTTAAAGAAACTGCTCAAAAATATGCTAATAACTTTAATGAATTTAGAGAACATTTAAACAATAAGGTGGAAAATGATGTTAATAATTCTGTAGATCGTTTAACTATTGAAGACTTAAATTATAATACTAATAATGGTAAACTTACTAATTTAGGTAATGTTTTACTATCCAATTTAAAAAAATATGTATATACCAATACTAACAAATTTAATGGCCTAAACGAAAAAATCCAAGAAGAAGGCTTATATCATTTTGCTGATGAAAACACAATTGATAAAATTTTTGATAGTCAAACAATTAAAGCTAGTGGTTTAAATGCCTCTTACGGTACTCCCAAATCATTTTTCTTTGCTGGAGTTCCTAGTGTCGGAGCTTATGCCACAAATTTAGACTCAATTCCTTTAACTACAACTGCTGTAAAAGTTGTTCCAACAGATAATTCAATAAACAGTTCTAAATTTAAAGTTCGTAATTTAGATGATGCCGCTATATCATACAATGGTAATTTTGATTTAAACAATGCCATATCAACTAAAGAATATTTTGCCCTTAAATTAGAAAATAATGAATTAATTTATCAAAAAGTTTCTAAAGAAGAATATGAAAATTATGCTAATACTGAAGAAGGTCAAAAAATCGCTGACTTTTTAAAAGATAAAAAGAATATTCAGGCAATTAAAAATGATTATTTTAATAAATTAGCTCAAAAATTAGATCGAGGCCATTTATTAAACGAATTAAATGAAACAATTGAAACTTTAGATGTGGATAATGTTGCAGATAATAATATTAAGAATATTGGTAAAAAAGCTAAAAATGTAGCTGTACGTGGTACAAAAACTGTAGGTGGATTTACAGGAGTTTTAGCTGCTCAAGCTCTTAATGCTTTAGGGCCTATTGGAACAATGGCTAGCATCCCACTTACTTTAAAAGGTATTAGCTTAATTCAAGATGGAGTATTTAATAATAATATAAATAATAGTTTTTTAATGACTGAAGATAGAATTGTTAAAACAGAAAATGGCTATGAAAAAATATCTAAATTATATCAAAATGCTTTTGCCTTTAATGATTTTATCAAATCTAGATTTTCTGATAATCCTCAAGAATATTTTTTAGTTCGATCTTTAAATGCTTTCCAACAATTAAATAAAAATCAAAAATATGCAACAACTAGTCAAGCCAATACCTATATGCTTTTAAGACAAATACAAAAATTAGGGTTTATTAAAAATTTAACTAAAACTGAATCAAAAAAACAATCTAATTTAGCATTTGAAAGATTTTACTTAGGAGTTAAACAACGCGAAAGAGCTATAAAGATGTATGATTTATCTTTTGAAACTACTGATAAAACTTTAGATAGTGCTACAATTTCTGACATTTTAAAGCTGTCTAAAGTTGATTTAAGTAAATATGATATAAAAACAGATTCAAAAGGTAATACTATATTGGATTTAAGAATAAATGAGAAGATTAAAGAAAAATTTAATCCTATGTTATATATTGATAAGATAAAAGAAAAGTTACATAAAAACAATATTGAAACTGATATAACTAACAATAATCCAGAAAATATTGAAATCTTAGAAACTGATAATGTTGCCGATAATACCGTTGAAAAAGTAGAAGAAATAAATACTAATACAACAAATAATATTTCAGAGGAAGCTAAACAAGCATTTGAAAAATTACAAATGTTTTTTGACACCGATTTAAAAGTTAAAGAAATTATGAGTGAGAATGCTCCTAATGCCGCATATCAATATAATCAAGAATATATATCACAATATAGTGACAATCTCCTTGAAATGATAAAAGACTTAAAATTTTATTTCAAAAAGATGTCTAAGGTTATAAATATATCAGATACTTATATCAATGATTTATTTAATAATTATGAAATACAATTAGCAGAATGCGGTTTAAACTTTAACAAATTAAAAAAATTCTATAATGATTATATTTCTGATATGAGTGATAATATAATTAATTTAACTAGAGAAAACTTTGCTGGATATTCATTAGATGCTAAAGAAGCTTTTTCAAGTGTTTTAAGTGAAGCCAAAACTGTTAATGAAGTTTTACATGTATTGCACTCATATATTACAAACGATAACGATATGTATACTAGTATGCCAACGATTGATTCAAAAACAAATAGCAACCAAGAATCTATAACACTATATGGAGAAGATAATGAAATAGCTAGATCATTTTTCAATTCGTTTCCAACCAACGAAGACTCTAATATTACTGATATTATCTCTTTAAAAAATAAACTTTTAGTAATGGTTAGAGATAGAGGTCATGCTTTAACTATTGAAATTAATTATGATGAAAATGGTAAAGCTTATATTGATTATTTTATACCTAAAATTTGTAATGCTGATAAAGTAAATAAATTAACAGGTGTAAGAAAAGTTTCTTCAGATGCTCCAGCAAATGCTTTTACTACTGGATATTTTGAAACTACATTGGATAACTTAAACAATGACATCTATAATTTTATTAAAAATGTACCTACTGATGATGATATGGTATTTCCAGAATTTGATGAAATAAATGCTCCTGCTGAGAATGATATTTCTCAAGTATCTGAAAATTCTACAGAATCAACAATGGAAAGAGTTAAATTATCTAACGAAAAATATATATTTGCTGATGATTTTATTAACCTATCTACTGAAAAACAAATAGATTACATTACTAGCGCTAACAGATATCAACTAAATTCTATATTAAGAGATATAAATCTTAGTAATATTGATTCTAAAGTTGTTAATGAAATACAAAGTAAAATCATTAATAATCAAGATGTATATTTTAACACTGATAAGTATAGCCGAAATACTTTTAGCGAATTAATATTAAGTAATCCCGAATTAGCTCAAAAAGTTAAAAATGTTATTTTAATACAATGCATAGACCATAATGATAATTCCAGCAGTTATGCAATGGAAGAACTTTATCGTCGGATTAATAATGGTGAAAATATATTAGATCATCAAGTTTATACAACTCCACATTTTAACTTATATGAAAATAGTTTAAATAAATTTATAGCTCAATATCCAGATGCTTGGGACAAAATCCGAAATATACTTAAAAATAAATTCGATTCTTTATCTCCAGAAATTAAAGATATTTCTAGACAATCACGTAATTTATATGCTCAAGGTTATTTTATCGAAGAATATTTAAAAGGTAATATTGATGAAGAAGGTCTAAATTTTATAAATGAACTTGTAGCAGAGAATCCTAAAAAGGCTGAAAATATAAATTATTCATTACTTAATAAAAAATATATAGATACTTTAGGTGTTGACTATTTGAAGTCTATTATAAATGATTACAGTTGTTCTAATCAATTAGTCACTTTAAATGAAAATTATCCTAATTTATATAACTCATTTGTTGATATTTTAAATAATGCTCAAAAAGATAACTCGTTATATACTTTAAGTATTAAAATGAAGAATGTTTTAAATTATCTATATAATAATGCTGATAAATTTAATGAATTAAATAGTAATATTATAACGAGTGAAAATTTTGTTAATTTTGCTATTTATATGAATAAAGATCCCGATATTAAAATCTATGAGTATTATGATGATTATGAAAATGAATTAAATAATAAATGTGATGAAAAGTTTAAAGAAGCTTACAATGACTATAAAAAATATGGTTCCTCATATAAACTTAATGAATTGAAAAATTTATATTTTACAAAATTTTGTAATTTACCTTATGATAATGTTAAAGATTTGATTAATAAGTATTCGGAAAATATTGAATTTATTCAACAAAATGAACCATATTCAGCAACAATTCTTGAATATTTAAAATATATTGATTCACTAAATGACATTGATTTAATTAAAGATATATATATGAATCAAACCTTTAAATTAACAAGTGAAGAAATGCTTTACTTAGATGATAGTCTAAGAAAAGCTTATGTAGCAACATATATTGAATCTTTAGGAAAAACTGCTAATACAATAAATCAAACTATTGATGAAAATTCATCTTTAGTAGAAACGATTGATTATAATGGTAAAGAAATAAAAATGGTTAGTTTAAACGACGATTTTGCTCTTATTGCTCGAAGTAGTGAATCGGGATTACTTAATAAGAACCGCGCATTAGTTGATGATTCTTACATAAAAACATGGAATAATACTAATGGTGCTCATCATTTGTTAGCAACTTCTTATATTACTTCTGAAAATATTGGCTCTTGTCCAGTTAATGGTACAGGTGTCTTATATGGATTTACCAACATTAAAGAAGATGATCTTATGATGATGGGTCCTGCAGATATTCATTCTGAAGTAAATAATGTTGGCTATGAATCTGTCCAATCTCAGAAATTTATCACAGCTGATAAAATGTCTAGTTATACAACTCGTATTTATAATGAATTAGTTTTAGAAAAAGCCAATGTTAAGCCTGATTGTATCATTGTCTATACTGATTTTAGTCCTGAATTAATGAATAATGCTTATAAGGCTGCTGCTGAATGGAATATACCAATTATAAAAATAGACAAGACTCAGTTAGCTGAAAATAATAATCAAAAAATAAATAATCATTTAAGTGAATTTAGTCAAACTAAAAACTTAGAAGAATTAGAAAGTGCCTTAAATCTATACGAATCAAATGTCAGTGGCTTTAAATTAAATACTTATGTCGAAGAAGGAAAAACAGATGTGACTTCTAGTATCGATAATAGTTATATCAAAGAGTTAGGTTTATTCGATTCCAAGCAAATTGAAACAAATCTGCAACAAGCTTTAGAGTATTATAAAACCCTTGATAATAATAGTGAAATGGTAGATAATTACATTGAAATACTTAAACAAGTCCAATATAAATATGATATAACTAATAGCATGAGAAATTCAGCGCTTGCCAACAGTAAATCGGATATTGATTATAATGCATATATTGAAGAGGCTTTAAAAATAAGGAAGTGATTAAAATGAACAAAAAAGAAATTTTAGAAACAAAAGCAGCTATCTTAAAACAAGTACTAGAAAATAAAAAAAACATAGTAGATGTCTTAGTTCAAGAACAAGAAAAAAACAAAGAAATTGAAAACGAATCACTTAAAAAGGAAACCAAAAGATAACAAAAAAGGTTTAGTTAAAAGTCATAAATTATGACTATGACTAAACCTCTTATTTTAAAAAATATTTAAGTAGTGAGGAGCAAGTATATGATAGTGTTTATAATTATAGGAATATTTTGTTTAATCGTAATTTATTGTTTAATTACTTTTAATAATTTGTTCAAACTAAATAATAAATTCAAAATATCCTTTTCCCAAATGGATGTATATTTAAAAATGAGAATGGATTTAATACCAGATCTTGTTGCAACTGTAAAAGATTATGCCGAACTTGAACAAGATACTATCAAAAAAATAAATGAAATAAGTAACAAGGATTATGATAAACTTTCATATACTGAAAAAATAAAAATCAATAACCAAATTTCCCATCATATTTCTAAACTACTTGCTTTAAAAGAAGCATATCCAGAATTAAAAGCTAATGAACAATTTCTAAAACTTCAACGGTCTTTAAGAGGTATTGAAGATGAAATTAGTATATCAAAACAACACTATAATGCAGTTGTCAAAGACTACAATAATATTGTAAAAAAAAGACCAAGCAATATAGTTGCTAAATTATTAGGATGTAAACCAAAAAGTATGTTTGAAAGTGAAAATATGAAGGTGAATATGTAATGACAAAAAAACATAAAAATATAATTTTTTCTTGGAAATTTTGGACTATTATTTCGGTTATATTGGTCATTTTAACTGCGTTAAATATAGACTCTGATACTAATAATGAAGTTAAAACGGCAACTGGATTTAATATTGTTTCTTTTAAAGTAAAATTAGATGTCCACGAAGACAATATTATCGATGTTACGGAAAATATCACTGTCAATTTTTTAAACAATATTCAACATGGTATATATAGATATGTTCCCAAATGGTCAGAATATACTCCCCAAAATCGCCAAACCATAAAAAGAAAATCTCTGATATCTAACTATCAAGCTGTAGGAGAAAATTATCGCCTAGATACAGTTAATGGTAAGGCTAGAATTACAATAGGTGATGCTGATGAATATGTAGCTAGGGGCGAAAAAGAATATACCATTAAATATACTTATAATATGGGTAAAGACCCTTATAAAAACTTTGATGAGTTAATATTTCATGCTTTTGGTGATTATTGGGGTACAGAAATTAATAATGCCTCACTAGAAATAAATATGCCTAAAAGCATCGAAGGATATAATATTAATTTTTATCAAGATAAATATAGAGAAAGCAATATTACAAAAACAGTTGATTATTATATAGTTGGCAATACACTATATGCTAGTTATGATAAGCCTTTAACTAAATCGTTAACTGTCGATATTGAATTACCTGATGGTTACTTTGTTGGAGGTAGTTGGTTTTATAGAATATGGCTTTATATAGAATTTATAATGCTTACCATAGCAATTCTCGGCATTACATGTTATACGATTTATAAATGGTATAAATATGGTAAAGACTATCCTAAAGAATCTCAAACTATTGAATTTTTACCGCCTGACAATTTAAGTGCCGCTGAAATTGGTTATATATATAATAAAAAACAACCTTCTAAAAAATTGACAATTGCCTTAATAATTCAATTAGCTAGTCGAGGTTATATTCAAATTGATGAACTTAACGAAGATCAAAAAAAGATCCAAATTACCAAATTAGATATCAAAAATATTAAATCAAATATGACAGACATTGAAAAAACAGTTTATAAAAGATTATTTGAAGAAAAAGATACCATCATTTTAAGTGAACATCAAAGTTTTTATAAAGCTTTTGATTCGGTTAATGATAAACTAAAAAATAGTTTTAAAAATAAAGTATATGATCAAGAAGCAAGAAATCAACGTCGGGATAGTATCTTAAGAAGCATAATTATTTTTAATCTTAATATTATGTCTCTTTGTTTTCTTAATGATTTATCTGATATTATGGTTTTAATATATTTATTATTGTTTCTATGTAATTTTATCAATTTATTTTTTATAATAATTATGAATCGAAAAACTCGTTATGGTGAATACATATCAGCTAAAGTTGCCGGTTTTAGAGAATTTTTAATAACTGCTGAAAAATCTAGAATAGAAGCTTTAGTCGAGGAGAATCCGAATTATTTTTACGATATTCTTCCTTATACATACGTTTTAAATATTTCTAAAAAATGGATCAAAAAATTCGAAAATATTCCTATTCCAAATGTCGATATGGGAACCTTTGATTATATGAGTGATTCTTCATTTCACAGCCTTTATACTAATGTTTATATTCCAGCTTCTAGTTCTGGAAGTAGTTCCTCTTGCGGAGGCGGCTGTTCTTCTTGTGGTGGCGGTTGTTCCTCTTGCGGAGGTGGTGGCTCTTGGTAAGTCGTTTTGTTCTCCAATGGCATCTAAGTGAAAATTGTAATTTAAAATGTCTACATTGTTATCAAGAAAATCACCAACCAACCCAATTAAAATACGAAGAACTAGTTAAAATCTATGCTCAATTTAAAAAATTACTCCATAAATTAAAAATGAAAGGTCATATAAATATTACCGGTGGTGAGCCCTTATGCAATCCTTACTTATTTAAAATATTAGACTTAATTAAACAAGATCAAGATTTAATTACTTTTTCTTTACTTACAAATGGCACTTTAATCACCGAAGAAATAGCTAAAAAAATAAAATACTATAACCCTTCTTATGTTCAAGTTAGCCTTGAAGGAGGAAAAAAAACTAATGATTTTATTCGCGGCAAGGGTACTTATCAACAAATTGCTAAAGGAATTATCAATCTAAAAAAGCAAGATATTTTTACTTCAATTTCTTTTACAGCTACTAATTTAAATTATAAAGAATTTCCTAAAGTAGTTAAATATGCTAAAAAATATGGTGTTAATAATGTATGGTCTGACAGATATATTCCCTTAGGAAATTCCGAAGATAAAAATCTTACTTTAAATTATGAACAAACTAGGGAATATTTAAACATAATGAATAAAGAAAGAATTAAGTTACAAAAAAGTTCTTCTAATTTAACTATATCAATGTATCGTGCCTTACAATTTCAAATGACTAATGATTTTGCCTATGGTTGTACAGCAGGAGATACCTTGTTAACTGTAATGGAAAATGGTGATTTAGTACCTTGTCGTAGAATGCCTATAATAGTCGGTAATTTATTAGAATCAAATATGTATGAACTATATAAAAATAACTCTATAATGAAAGAATTAAGAGAAAAGAGAATACCCGATGATTGCCAAGAATGTGAACATTATACAATATGTCACGGAGGTTTAAAGTGCCTTACTTATGCAATTTATAAAGATTTAAATCATAAAGATATGGGATGCAATTATTCGGAAATATAAAATCTAATTTGCATTTTTAATCAAATAATGATAGTCTTTTTTTAGAATAGATAAAGGAGTGAAATAAATGTCATATAAATATATTCCTGAAACAATTAATTTTAAATTGTATACCGAAAAATATAAAGATTATGATTCATTTTTGCAAGACCAAATATTACCAAATATTTGAAGAATATTTAAGAACAAAGGTTTCTTTCGAAGAAATAGATAAATATATTGAAACTAATAATATTTCTATTCCCATAATAGAAGATAAGGATATTAATTTTTATCACAAATTTTCTCATTTAGGCAGTAATTATTTGTTTTTAAGAAATAATATTCATGTGGAAAAATTAAACCCCGAAGAAATAATAGAATTGCATAACTTAAAGAATCCCGAGCAATTTATTTTGAAAACTTATGAAAAAGTTTTATATGAAGATGGTGATTTTGTATTTGCCGGAGTTCCTATAGATGAAACCTTAGTGGCTTCTAAAAGTATCTTTTTTGAATTTGCCTTTCAATTAGCTAAGATAGAAGATATTAACACTTTAAAAGAAATTAAAAAAATAGAAACCAAAATTTTAGCATTTTTAAAAACCAACTTAGATTTTAACCGAATTGGATTAATCGAGTATAATGGTATGTCAAAATACTTATATGTAAAAAATGAAATTAAAGAAGAATTTATCTAGTAATGGAAGAAAATAAATATAATCAAAAGTTATATTAAAAATAAATAATCATGCTCTTAACTTCATTGACAAATGTATAAACTTTGTATATACTATAAATGGATGGAGATGATACCATGGAAGCAAGAATTCAAAAGTGGGGAAATTCTTTAGGCATTAGAATTCCTAGTAGTATGTTAAAATCTTTAAATATAAAAATTAATGAAGTATTAAATATAGAACAAGAAGAAGACAAGATAGTTATTAGTATTCCAAAGAAAAAGAAGATATCATTAGAAGAACGATTTAATAATTATCATGGCGATAATTTAGCTAAAGATTTTTCTTGGGATGATCCTATGGGAAAAGAAATATGGTAAAAAAATATATTCCAAAACAAGGAGATATTGTTTATTTAGATTTTAATCCTACAAAGGGGCATGAACAAGCCGGAACTAGGCCGGCTGTTGTCGTTAGTACCAATACTTTTAATCAAAATACTAAAATGGTTGTTCTATGTCCTATTACATCCAATAATAAAGAATTTCCAACCCATTATCAGTTAAAAGATACTATGAATGTGCATGGTTCAGTTTTATGTGAACATATTAGAAGTGTAGATTATGAAATTAGAAACTTAAAATTTGTTGAAAAATTAAGTGATAATGATTTTGTAAGTATAATTACATTATTAAATGCTTGTATTGAAGAATAAATCTATCAAAATATCACTATATCTCCAAATTAATCATAAAATAACTGATTTTTTTGGAGATATACATAAAAATTTTTAATCGAAGATAACTAAACTTATCTTCTTTTTTTATTAAATGATTAGTCAAAAATAATTTCCTTTATTAAAAACCTATGTTATAATCATTTTAAGATAAAGGGTGATGAACATGAAGTGTGAGAAATGTGGTTATACAACCCATCCAGGTGACCAAGTATGTATTAACTGTGGAGCAAACTTAAGTCTTGCTCATTCTTATGTGCCAGGAATTGATAAGCATATTCCTGAAATAAATTCTGATGCCAAAAAGAAAAACATTAAATTCCTTATCCTATCTATAGTAGGGGTTGTTTTAGCCATAGCCATCGTAGTATTTATCATCATCTATTTCTTTAGGAGATAAACTATGAACGGTAAGATATATGTAGTAGTTAGAGTTCCTATGATTGAAAAAGAATTTGATATGTATATACCTACTACCAAAAAAGTAGGAACAATAAAAAACTTAATTTTAAAAATGGTTGAAGAACAAAGCGATAATATCTTTAAAGATGACCACCATAAAAGTTTATACGATAAAATAACTGGTGAAAGAATTAATGAAGAAGATTATGTTAAAGATAGCAAAATAGAAAATGGTTCTAAGTTAATCTTGTATTAAAAGAGGTAAAAAGTATGCAAATAACATTAATAAAAAATAACAAACTAATAATTTTTACTCTTCCTCAAAAAATCAGTGGAAGTTACTGGATTACAGATTTTGAAAATGGCCGTAAAATTAACTTAATGAACATTGATGCTACCGAAAATGGTTGGAGTTTAGTTAGTAATCGCGATGCCTTCATTATCGACAATAATGAGGTCATGATTCCTTTTGTTACCTTACAAGATTATGAATTTTATAGTATTAAAAACAACTACAAACAAGAAAAGTATTTTATTTACTGTTCACCCATATATGATGAAACATTCCGTGAGTTTATTATGAATAAAGATAGTACTATTACTGTCGGTAATTCTAATAACAATCAAATTAATTATGCCTTATCGGGTATTTCTGCTCATGCTTTTACTATTCAAAAAGGTGAAAAATATTATGAACTAATTCTAAATGATGAAAAAAGCTTAGTTTATGTCAATCAAAAACGAGTTACTGGTAAGAAAAAAATTGAATATGGCGATATAATTTTTCTTTTCGGTTTAAAAATAATTTTAATGCGCCGAGATGGGGGAGATTATCTCTTAGTTAATAACCCTAATGATTTAGTGGCTCCATCACCTATGTATACTAATCCTGTCTTACAAGAAATAAACTTCAATGAAAATTATGAAGAATTATCGGAAAATTTATTTGAAGAAGATTATTTTTATAGGACTCCGCGTTTTTACCAAGCCAGCGAAAAATTTGTATTAAATATTGATGCTCCACCTACGAAAAAAGAAGAAGACCAAACCCCGGCTATTTTAACTGTTGGTCCGATGGTTACGATGTCCATGATGAGTGTCGTAATGCTAATGAGTACCTTTAACTCCATTAACAGTGGCAAAAAAAGTATGGATGACTCCATGACTAGTATCATTATGTGTGTAGTTATGTTAGCTAGTAGTCTACTTTGGCCGCTTTTAACCAAAGCCTATCAAAAATTTTCTGACAAAAGATGGGAAGCTAAAAGACAAAAACTTTATAAAAAATACTTAGCCAAAAAAGAAAAAGAAATCGAAACTGAAATGAGCAATCAACGCAATTCGCTTATTTCCAACAATCTAAGTGTTACAGACTGTCAAAATATTATCCGCGCTCACAATGTTCGCTTATGGCAACGAAGAATTGTCGATGAAGACTTTTTAGAACTGCCAATCGGTATAGGTAATGTTCCGATGCAAATTGAAGTTAAATATCCTGAAGAACATTTTTCTTTAACAGAAGACAATTTATTAAATCAAGTTCATCAATTAGGTGAACGGGAACGCATTTTAAGAGATATTCCCATAACTTATTCTTTCTATAAAAATATAGCTACGGGTATTGTCGGCGATAATACGACTACTAAAGATTTCATCGACCGAGTAATTTTACAAATCATGGCCAATTATAGTTATGATGAAGTTAAAATTGTAACCTTTACCTCAGCTGACAATGAAGCCCTATGGGATTATGTCAAAACCCTTCCACATAGTTGGTCCAATGACCATACTTTCCGTTTCTTCGGGGCCAGCAATGATGAATATCGGGAAATGATTTATCAACTCGATAAAATATATCATGAACGCTATAACTCTAAAAGTAAAGAAAGAAATGTTCCTCATTATGTTATAATTACTGATGCGATTAAATCTATTGATAACTATGATTTCATCAAAAACATTTTAGCTAATCAAGAAAATCTAGGGTTTAGTATTATCATGCTTGTCGATAGAGTATCAGCTTGTCCTAATGAATGTAAAAACTTTATTCATGTCAACAAACAAGAATGTGCTGTTTTCAGTAGTCTGTTAAGTCAAAGTGCTCAAACATTTACGATTGATTATTCGCCAATTGAAGAAATATATAATTGCAGTAAAGCTTTAGCTAATATCAAAGTCGAGATAAAATCAGAAAATGAAAGTACCTTACCTGATGTTTACCATTTCTTAGAAATGTATCAAGTGGGTAAAGTAGAACAATTAAACTCTTTAGAACGCTGGAAGAAAAGCAATCCGATGTTATCTTTACAAACACCTGTTGGAATCGGTAAAGGTGGCGAAATAATTAGCCTCGACTTACATGAAAAATATCATGGCCCTCATGGTCTAATTGCCGGTACAACCGGAAGTGGAAAATCTGAATTTATTATAACTTACGTCCTATCTTTAGCCGTTAATTATAGTCCTTACGAAGTTCAAGTCATCTTAATTGACTACAAAGGTGGTGGCCTTGCCTTAGCCTTTCAAAATGATTCGTACACTTTACCTCATTTAGCTGGTATCATGACTAACTTAGATGGTAGCGAATTAACGCGTTCTCTTGCTTCAATCGAAAGTGAAATTAAAAGAAGACAAAGAGAATTTAATGAAGCCAGATTAATGACCAATGAAAGTACTATCGACATTTACAAATATCAAAAACTATGGCGTGAAGGTCGTTTAAAAGACAAAGAACCAATTGCCCATTTATTTATCATTAGTGATGAATTTGCTGAATTGAAAGAACAACAACCGGAATTTATGGACAAACTTATATCTGTTGCCAGAGTAGGTCGGAGCCTAGGTGTTCACTTAATATTAGCCACTCAAAAACCAGGCGGTGTAGTTGACCAACAAATCTGGTCCAATACTCGTTTCCGTGTTTGCTTAAAAGTTCAAGATACCTCTGATAGTCAAGAAGTTCTCAAAAAACCCGATGCTGCCTACCTCAAAAAGACCGGAAGATTTTATCTCCAAGTTGGCTACGATGAGGTTTATACATTAGGTCAATCTGCTTGGGCTGGAGCTCGTTATACACCTCGCCAAATATTTAAACGCGATGTCGATACTTCGGTTAATATGATGAATAACTTAGGTATCATCACGATGAGTAAAGATATTGAAAAAAATGAACCAGTTGAGTCTAAAAACGAAGAAATAGCCAGTGTTGTCAAATATTTAAGTGACATAGCTCGGGAAGAAAATATCACTATCAAAAAATTATGGCTCGAAAAAATCCCTGAAAAAATTTATGTTGATTCTTTAAAAAGCAAGTACAATTTCAATAAAAAAAACTTTGTTCTTAATCCTTTAATCGGTGAATATGATGACCCAGATAGTCAAAATCAATATCTATTAACTTTACCTTTTTCTGAATTTGGTAATGCTATTGTCTATGGCATCGCAGGTAGTGGTAAAGAAGAATTCTTAGCTACCTTAATCTATTCTAGTACCGTCAGTTATACACCGGCCGAAGTTAATTTCTACATTCTAGACTTTGGTTCTGAAGCCTTAAGAATCTTCAATAATTACCCTCATATCGGCGACATTGCCTACTTAAACGATATCGACAAAATCAACAATCTCTTTAAAATGCTTCAAGAAGAACTAAGAAAAAGAAAAAGCCTATTTGCCAACTTTGGTGGTTCTTACACTAGCTTTATTAACAACAGTGGTAAATCTTTACCCAATCTCGTTATTGTCTTAAATAACTATGAAGCCTTTGTGGAAACCTATGAAGACTTAAACGAAGAACTAGCTGTCTTTACTCGTGAAGCCACTCGCTATGGTATTTATTTTATAATCAGTGCTACTAGTGATAACAGTGTTCGCTTACGAATCAAACAAAACTTCAGTTTAATTTATGCTTTACAACAAAATAACGATGCCGATTATTCTAGTATTCTTGGCAATGCGCGGGGAAAAATTCCATCAAAACTTAAAGGTCGCGGCTTATTTAAAAAAGACAAAATATATGAATTTCAAACGGCCACAATTGTTAAAGAAAATCAAAACAAATATTTAAAAGAAATTCAAGATAAATTACTAGCAAGTACCAACATGCGGGCTAAAAGAATTCCTATTTTACCTGAAACTGTCAATTTTGCTACCGTTAAAAATGACCTAACTAGAAACTTAAATGTTGTAATTGGTATCAATAAAGAAACCCTAATTACTGAAAAATATAATTTTAGCAAAAATACTTTAAACTTTATCTGTTCTTACGACATTGAAAATATTGATAACTACCTAAATGCCTTAATTAATCAAGTAACTTATCAACAATACGCCAACTTACTATTCTTTAATGCGACAGAACACGCCTTCACCAATCCGAACTTAAACGGTAAATATGTTCCTAAAAATATAGATAACATTTTCCAAAAAGTTTTTGACTGTATCAATAATGTTTATAAAATCTTTGAAGAAAACAACCATGATGAAGCATCTATTAAAAATCAAAAGAAAATTATCTGCTTTATATATGGCATATATAATTTTATGAACAAACTAAGTGATGATACAAAAAAGCAACTTGCTGAAATGCTTAAAAAGAATAAAGAAATTGGCCTAGTATCCTTTGTAATCATTGACAACCCAGATGCCATTAAACCTTATGCTTACGAAGACTGGTTTAAAGCTTGCTCTGATACCTCTAAAGGTATTTGGATGGGTAGTGGTATTGCTGACCAATCATTATTCAAAGTATCTAAAATATCACGGGAAGACCGAGAAGATATTCCCAACGATTATGGCTATGTTATCAACAATGCTAAATTAAGTAAAGTAAAATTATTAACTGATTTTAATTGGAATAAATAGAGAAGAAATTCTTTATTTTTCTTTGTCTAAAAATATTTAACAAAACATACAATTTAAAAGTAAAATAGTCATTTACAAGCCCCATAAATTTTGTTATAATCTATTTCGAGTATGAAATTACTCCTTGCTTTATCTAAATAAAGCCAAATAGACCATAAGGAGGTGTAAACTAATGAAAAAATATGAAATCATGTTTATCGTTAAACCTACAAATGAAAGTGATGAAATCAAAAAAAATGCTGAAGCAATGAAAAAAGTTATCACTGATAACAAAGGAAAAGTTGTAGAATTTAATGAATTAGGTGAAAAAAAATTAGCTTATTCTATTAAAAAAGAAATAAGTGGTTACTATTATGTAATGGTTGTTGAAGCTCAAAATGAAACAATTAAAGAATTAGACCGTAAAGCATCTATTAATGAAAACATTTTAAGACATTTAATCATTAAATTAGATGAGGAGTAAAAAATATGAATAAAGTTATATTAATTGGAAGATTATCAAGAGACCCTGAAATGCGAACAACGGGAAGTGGTACAACTGTTACTAGATTTACTGTTGCTGTATCAAGACCATTTGGCACTCAAAATGGCGATAGACAAGCCGATTTTATCAACTGTGTAGCTTGGCGAAAACAAGCCGAAAATATTGCTAAATACTGTGTTAAAGGCAGCCAAGTAGCTATTGAAGGCCGAATCCAAACTGGCAGTTATGATGCTCAAGATGGTACTAAAAGATATACTACAGATATAATTTGTGATAATGTTACTTTCCTAGGTTCTAAAAATAGTGACAACGCCAGTTCTATTTCTATGCCAAGTGAACCAAAGGAAACTATTGAAACCGCTGACTTATCAGAAGACCCATTTAAAGATTTTGGCGAAGAAATTGCTTTAAGTGATGATGACTTACCATTTTAAAAACAGAAAGGAGAACTAACATGGCTGAATTTCGTAGAAAAAAGAAAAAAATATGTCAAATGTGTGCTGGAAAAAGTGTTGACTATAAAGACACAGTTATAATAAATAAATACATCAGTGAAAAAGGTAAAATCTTACCTCGTCGTATGACTGGTGCTTGTGCTAAACATCAAAGACACATTGCTAATCAAGTTAAATATGCTAGATTTATGGCTTTAATACCATTTGTTAAATAAACATCCTAATCGATGTTTTTTTCTTTTCTTAAATACCAATAAAAAGCAATTTTAAAAAGAAAATGTCTATGTTATAATAAAGATACTGACTAAAGGAGGAAATATATGAAAGTAATACTTTTACAAGATGTAAAAAAACAAGGTAAAAAAGATGATATCTTAGAGGTTAGTGATGGTTATGCCAACAATTTTTTAATCAAAAATCACTTAGCCGTACCTTATTCTAAAAAAAGTAAAGAAGTATTAGATACGGAAATAGAAACTCGTAAAGATAATGAAACTAAACTAATTGCCGAATGTCAAAAACAAGCTATCGAAATTCAAAAAAAGCCTTTAGTATTTTATCTAGCCGCTGGAAATGATTCAAAAACCTTTGGAACTGTCTCTGCTAAACAAATAACAGAAGAATTAAAAAAACAAGGTTTTGTTATTGATAAAAAATGTATTCATTTAGACCATACTTTAGATACTTTAGGAACCCATAAAGTTGAGATAGAACTACATAAAAAAGTTAAATTTAATATTGATGTTCAAATAAAAGAAAAAAAATAGTAAGGAGGGTTTAGGATGCCAGTAAAACAAATGCCCCAAAATAATGAAGCTGAAATGAGCATTTTAAGTGCTTGCTTTTTATCTAAAAAGGCTTTAGAAAAAGTCTGTGAAGAAGTAGATAGTAGCATGTTTTATAATGAAGCTAACAAAAAATTATTTTTAGCCATCAAAAACTTATATGATAATAGCACACCCGTTGATGTGACGACCATTAATAACGAATTAGATAAACAAAAAAATTTAAATGCTATTGGTGGTTTAGAATACCTTAGTGAAGTTATCGACACGGCTACAACTACCGCAAATTTAGATTCTTATATCAAGATAATCAAAGAAAAAGCCATTCGGCGTAATTTAATTGAAACTGCCACTAATATAATTACCGATACTTACGAAGAAGATAAAGAACTACCTAATCTATTAGACATGGCGGAAAAAAGAATCTCTGATGTAGCTCGGGCTAGGACCACCTCAGAATTTACTCCTATTAGTGAAGCCTTAAGAAGAGCCCAAGAAACCCTTGAACTAATGGCTCAAAATAAAAGTGCTATCACCGGTTTAGAAACTGGTTTTTATGATTTAGATAAAGCAACAAGCGGTCTTCATGAAGGCGAGCTTATTATCATTGCGGCCCGTCCTGGTATGGGAAAAACGGCCTTTGCTCTTAATCTGGCAACTAATGCTTCCTTTACTACCGATAAAGCTGTGGCTATTTTTAATCTAGAAATGAGTGCTGAACAACTAGTTAATCGGATGATTAGTGCTGTTGGTCAAATTGAAGGTGACAAACTAAAAACAGGAATGTTAAACCATAATGATTGGAAAAAATATAATGAAGCCATGAGTCAACTAGCCGATACTAACATTTATATAGAAGATAATGCTTCAATCACGGCTTCCGAAATCAAAGCCAAATGTCGTCGTTTAGCCAATAGTGAAAAAGGTTTAGGCCTAATCGTTATTGATTACTTACAATTAGTTACCACCGGTGGTCGAACTGAATCTCGGCAAGTTGAAGTATCGGATATATCAAGAGCCTTTAAAACGATGGCTATGGAATTAAAAGTTCCTGTAATCGCTTTAGCTCAATTATCGCGGAATGCTGAACGCCGTGAATCTAACCAACCTCGTCTTGCTGACTTACGTGAATCCGGTTCTATTGAACAAGATGCCGACTTAGTTTTATTCTTAAATCGCCAAGATTACTTTGAAAATAAAACTGCCGAAAACAAAACTAATATAGTTCCCGTCGACTTAATTATCGCTAAACATCGACGGGGCTCAACTGGTTTATTTCAACTCCTATTTGAATTAGACAAAAGTTGTTTCAAAAACTATTTACGGAATGTTGAAGAACCAAATTAAAAGTAGGGATGAAAATGCAAAAAAAAGATATAATTAAAATTGTAACCTTAACCAGTCTACTGGGAATATTGCTCCTTATTGGTCAAATTCATCGCAACTATGATTATGCTCATAAAATATATAAAGTTTACTTAAACGGTCAAGAGTTAGGAAATATTGCTAACGAAGAAGAATTATACGACTTAATCGATGAAGACCAACAAGATATAAAAAATACCTATCATGTTGATAAAGTATATCCTCCTAATGGTTTTAGAGTTGAAGAATGTAATACTTACAATCAAAATACAACAAAAGCCTCTTCTATCTACAATCAAATCAAAAATGCCGAAGATTTTACGATTGAAGGATATACTGTTAAAATCAAATTTCCTGAAGAAGACCAAAAAGAAATAGTACTATATGTTATTGATAAAGAAACCTTTGTGGAAGCTTTAACTTCCGTGGTAACTGCCTTTGTCGAAGAAGAAAAATTTAATGCCTATATTAACAACACGCAAGAAGAAATAAAAGATGTTGGTAGTATAATTGAAAATTTATATTTTGAAGAAACTATTACCTTAAAACCATCTTATATAAGCGTTGATGAAAAAATATATACCGATGCTAACGAACTAACTCAATATTTATTATTTGGCACCAATACTGAACAAGATAGTTATACCATTAAACAAGGTGATACCATTAAAACTGTTGCCGAAAATAACAAATTAAACACTAGTGAATTTTTAATTGCCAATCCTAAGTATAAAGATGAAAATAGTATTTTAGCTATTGGTGATAAAGTTAATATTAACTTGATTAATCCGATTTTGACTCTAGTTGAAGATTTACATACCGTTTCCGATGAGGAACAAGTCTATGAAAAGAAAATTGAATATGATAGCACTAAACCAACAACTTTTAGTGAAATAACTACTCCGGGTGTTACTGGGATTGTTCGGATGACTCGGAAAGTTCAAATGGTTAATGGTGAACAAAGTCAAGGTGCTGACCCAATTAGTCAAGTAGTCATTCGTGAAACCGTTAATGAAGTAACAACTAAAGGTGGTTATAAACCATCAGTTACTGGTACTTATTGGGATAATGGTTTAGCTTGGGGCTGGCCTACCAATCGACCTTATGTTATTACCTCTGATTACCAATATCGTTGGGGTTCATTCCACAGTGCTCTTGATATTTCAGGTACGGGTTATGCTTCTCCAATCTATGCTGCCCAAGAAGGTGAAGTTGTCGAAGTCTTTACTAGTTGTCCAAATGTTGGCTACTATGGTAATCAATGTGGTAATAGTTATGGTAATCATGTCTTAATTAAACATAAAAATGATATCTATACTCTTTATGCCCATGTTATCAACTCTATTCCAGTTAAAGTAGGCGATACAGTAAGTCGTGGTCAAATTATTGCCTACATGGGAAGTAGTGGTTCAGCAACTGGTACCCATCTTCATTTCGGTGTCTCTTATAAAGAACCTTATACGGCTGGATTCCATTGGATGAGTCCTTGGAGTTTGTATCGCTAATGAAAGTATATGTCTTATCCAGTGGCTCTGAAGGTAATGCCACCTATATTGAAACCGAAAATCTAAAATTAATAATTGACCTAGGCCGTAATGCTAAATACATTAAAACAAAACTTGCTGAAATAAATGTTAATCCCGCCGAGATTGATTATATCTTAATCAGTCATACCCATAAAGACCATACAAGTGCCTTAAAAACATTTGTAGGTAAATATAAAACTAAAGTCCTTTTAAGCCAAGAAATGTTCTATGATTTAAGTGACTTAAAAGACTATGATAACATTATAATTTATGATGAAGATATCTACTTAAAAGACTTAAAAATAACGCCAATTAAATCATCTCATGATGCTCCCGATGCCCGTAACTTTATTATAGAAAATGCTAATCATTCCATTGTGTATGTTACAGATACGGGCTATGTCAATCGTAAATACTTTGAAATGCTTCGAAATAAAGAAATATATCTTTTTGAAAGCAATCATGATATCGAAATGCTCATGAATGGACCCTATCCTAAATGGTTAAAAACGCGCGTAGTAGGGAGCTTTGGCCACTTATCTAATAAAGATTCAGCTTTCTACCTTTGTAAACTAATTGGTGAAAATACCAAACAAGTTGTCCTAATGCACTTGAGCCATATTAATAATACCGAAGAAATTGCCCTTAATACTTTAAAAGATACTTTAAAAGAATACAATGTAGAATTTAATAACTATAAATGTGCTAAACGTTCGGAAATAACTGAGGTCTTAAAATGATTAAAATTATTTGTTTAGGAAAACTCAAAGAAAAATATTTAAGTGATTTAGTTCATGACTATCAAACTAGAATTAATAAGTATCACCCTTTAAAAATAATTGAATTAAAAGATGATGTTGATATCTCTAAAGAAGAAAGTTCTATTTTAAAACAAATAGATGATAAAGACTATGTTGTTACTTTAGAAATTGAAGGAAAAAAAATAACTAGTGAAGACTTAGCTAATTTAATAGATTCTACCTTTAATCATCATAGTACGATAACTTTTATCATTGGTAGTAGTTTAGGTTTATCCAAAAATATTAAAAATAGAAGCAACTATGCTTTATCATTCTCTGATTTAACTTTTCCCCATGGTCTATTCCGGGGGCTCCTACTCGAACAAATCTATCGATCTTTTAAAATAAATAATCATGAGAAATATCACAAATAGGAAGTGTTGTAAATGATAAATAATGATTGGGATGAAGTATTAAAAGTAATCTGGGAAAGTGAAGGCTTTAAAAAGTTTTATCATATAATAGAAAATGAATATCAAACTAAAACCATCTTTCCCCCTCAGGACCATATATTTAATGCTTTGAAATTAACGCCTTATCATAATGTTAAAGTCGTAATCGTTGGTCAAGACCCTTATCATGGCGTTGGTGAAGCTCATGGCTTATCATTCTCTGTCCAAAAAGGTATCAAAGTTCCTCCTTCATTAAAAAATATCTATAAAGAACTATATGATGATTTAGGCATAACGCCTTATAGCGAAGGAGATTTAACCAAATGGGCAACTCAAGGAGTATTGCTTCTAAATGCCGTTTTAACTGTTGAAAAAGACAAACCAGCTAGTCATCGTAACTTAGGATGGGAGCGCTTAACTGATTACATAATCAAAGCTTTAAACCAAAAAAAAGAACCCGTCGTTTTTATTCTCTGGGGTAATTTTGCTAAAGAAAAAAAGGCCTTAATTACGAACCCTATTCACTGTATAATAACCTCGCCTCATCCTAGTCCTTTTTCAGCTAACAGTGGATTCTTTGGTAGCAAGCCTTTTTCCAAAACTAATGAATTTTTAAAAAAGAATAATTTAACTCCAATAGATTGGGATTTAAAAAACAATTAAGGAGTTTTTTTTATTTTCCCCAGTTATCCTTGTTATCTATTCAGCTTCGTTTTCTTCCTTTTTTATAATTTCTATTTCATCTTGGGTTAAACCTGTGTATTTAATGATTAAATCGTTATCTAAATTATCTTCTAGCATCTTTTTAGCTGTATCTTTTTTATTATCATCAATCCCTTTTTGATAAAAACCAGCATTGTCAATCTCATCTTTGTCATAATATAACCATTGATTTAGAAATGTTTGATAATTATCTATTTTATCATTTACTTTCTTCATCATTTCACTCTCCCCATAAACCTCTTTACGCAACTTTTTATCTTCACATACAAAAATATACAAAAGCCACCTTAAGTCATTTTCATTTAACTTTTCAATCTCATTATAATCAATTTTATTTAATAAATCTATATTTATATCAAAGATTTCAATCTCTTTGTTACGAATGATATGATGTTTTGTCTCCATAACGACACTATGATAAATAAATTCACTTTTGTTAAATACATCATAGTTATTCAGGTTTATTTGAATAATAGGTTTAATTTTAGGGTATCTTTCTCCAGGTTTAATTTGTTTTAAATAAAGTTGTGCTATATAACTCGTATTTTTTGTTTGTAATTCTATATTATTGTTATAATTGATTTCAATATTTACGATGTGTTTATCTAAATTAAAGACAGCATCAACCTTTTGGTCTTTAACATTTTTATTAACATTGATTTCGTCATTTAATAGTTTTAGATTGTTTACCACATAGTCTTTCGGTAAATCTAAAACGGAAGCAATAATGCTTGCAACATACTCTTTACAATCTTCTTCTTTTAATAATTTTTTGGCATATTCATCTTTTAAGTATTTTACCGATTTTTTTGCTGTTTTCATTGTTTAAACTCTTCTTTCAAAATATTCAACTAAAAACAATCTAAGAAAGTTTTTTAATGAATATGGTTGGTTATTATAAACAATCTTTTTCTTATTTCAAACAATTCGCCAAAACTAGACAAAAGTTTTTTAAAACAAAAAGAAATGCATTTTTTTCCATTTCCTTTTTAAATCACAACAATTTATAATTTAAAATCGTTATAAATATCATCATTCATATCTTTACCATCAAAATAAGTACTAACTTTAAAACCATGAAGGCGTCCAACAATATTAGATGGAAACTTTCGTACTAAAGCATTTAATTCTGTCATATGGCGATTATAATAACTTGTCGCGGCCACAATCTTTTCATCCGTTTCTTTAATTGTTTTAGTTATATTTTTTAAATCTTCGTTTTTATCTAACTCTTCATAATCATCCATTAACTTTTCTAAAACTCTAAAAGCTTCTTTTAATTTTCTATCCATTTCAAAATTCGAAACTTGTTTATCTTTCAACTCTACATACTCTTTAAAATAATCTTTTTTATCACTTAAAGAACTTTTAATAATATCATTAGCTCGTACTAAAATATCATATCTTTCTCTTAAAGCTTCATCAATTAAACCTTCGGCTTGTTCAATTTTCGTTTTTAAATATTGCATTTTATTATAAATAAAAATATACCCAATTCCTACTAAACCAAAAACTATCAC
Organism: uncultured Bacilli bacterium; assembly: GCA_947600335.1. Classification (GTDB taxonomy): domain Bacteria; phylum Bacillota_I; class Bacilli_A; order RF39; family UBA660; genus MGBC108787. Next base: position 46,729 of record CANQGB010000004.1, read on the forward strand.
TAAAATTAAAACACCATCTAATATATTCATAACTTCCACCTCGTATGTTAAACTAATTATAACATGGATTATCATTTTTTGATATAATTAAATAGGTGATAAAAGTGGAGTTAAAAACTATTCCTGTTGGCTATTTAGCCGCTAATTGTTATCTTTTAATTCAAGATAAAGAATGTATAATAATTGACCCCGGTGCTGAAAAAGAAAAAATTGTTCCCTATTTAGAGGGATTAAAAGTTGTAGGCCTTTTAGTAACTCATCACCACCGGAGTTTGACAGTTGATCATTCATCATATGTTTAACAAGCCCTTATACAATAAGGTTTTTTTATGTCAAGTT
>CANQGB010000005.1 GCA_947600335.1 uncultured Bacilli bacterium
AACTTTATTTATTATTTAAATCATATATAAAATAAGGTTGATTTAACAAAAAAATTCATAAAATACCTAAACTCAAATAATTTAGACTTGATTTTCATATAATATATTGCTATAATGGAAATCGTATGACGGCGAAGATGTGCGAGGTTGCTGATACGCTAGGCGAAGTTGTTCAATTCGAATAGTTAATCAGGTAATTCGTATCGGAGCTAGTCTATACTAGATATAGGCGAAAGGAGAACATTGAAGAATGTCAAAAAGTAAAGTACGTATTAACCTAAAAGCTTTTGATAATAAAGTATTAGATTTAGCGGCAGGTAAAATCGTCGAAACAGTTAAAAGACTAGGAGGCAAAGTAAGTGGACCTGTTCCTCTACCAACCGAAGTCGAAAAAGTCACAATCTTAAGAGCTGTACACAAATACAAAGACTCTCGTGAACAATTTGAAAGTCGTACACACAAAAGATTAATCGACATAGTAGAACCTAGCAAAGAAATTATTGATGCCTTAACTCGTTTAGACTTACCAAGCGGTGTAGACATCGACATCAAATTATAAAAAAGGAAGGAAAGTAAAAAATGAAAGGAATCTTAGGACGCAAAGCCGGCATGACCCAAGTATTTACTAAAGATGGTGTTTTAATTCCTGTTACCGTAATCGAGGTAACTCCAAATGTTGTAATGCAAGTTAAAACCACTGCAACTGATGGTTACAATGCTATTCAACTTGGCGTAGTTGACAAAAAAGAAAAAAATTCATCTAAACAAGAAATTGGCCATGCCAAAAAAGCCAACACTACACCTAAGCGCTTCTTAAAAGAAATTAGAAATGTGGATGGTGAATATACTCTTGGACAAACTCTTACCGCAGATATTTTTGAAGCTGGTGAAATCGTTGATGTAACTGGTACTTCAAAAGGTAAAGGTTTCCAAGGTGTAATTAAAAGACATAATCAAAATCGTGGACCAATGGGACATGGTTCTCAATACCATCGTCGCCCAGGTTCAATGGGTACAATGTTACCAAAAAGAGTATTAAAGGGTAAAAACTTACCAGGACACATGGGTAATGAAACTATCACTATTCAAAATCTACAAATCATCGAAGTAGATGCTAAAGAAAACTACATTTTGGTAAGTGGTAATGTTCCAGGTGCTAAAAATTCATTAGTTTTAATAAAAACAGCTATTAAAAACAGCGGCAAGAAAAATCAAATTGATATTTTAACTTACGAAGAAACAGTCGTTGATGAAGTAGTAGAAGAAAAAAATGAAGTAACTTCTGAATCTAGTGAAGTTGAAAACCAAGTTGAGGAAACAACTGAAACTACTAATGAAGAATCAGTTGCGGAAACTGCTTCAGAAGAAAATTAGGAACACTTATTGGAGGAAATTAATATGGCAAAAGTTAATCTTATAAATATTAAAGGCGAAAAGCTAAAAGATATCACCATAAGTGATTCTATCTTTAAAATTGAAACTAATGATGATGCATTAAAGAAAATGATTAGATTACAACTAGATGCAACTAGACAAGGAACTGCTAAAACCAAAAATAAAGGTGAAGTTTCCGGAAGTGGTAGAAAGCCATGGAAACAAAAAGGAACTGGCCGTGCTAGAGCAGGTTCAATTCGTGCACCTCATTGGCGTGGTGGTGGTGTAGCTTTAGGAGTTACTCCAAGAGATTACACCTTTAAAATTAATCGTAAAGAAAGAGTACTTGCTTTAAAAACAGCACTTACTCATAAAGCACAAGATAAAGAATTAATTGTTGTAGATAATCTTACAATGGCTACATTAAAAACTAAAGAAGTTAAAGATATGTTAAAAGCATTAGATTTAGTTGGTAAAGTATTATTTATAACTAAAGAAGATAACGAAAATCTTTATATGGCAACTAGAAATTTAGGCTATACATATGCGCTTTTAGCCGATGAAATCAATTGCTATGATTTAGTAAACGCTGACTATGTTGTAATGGATGAAGCTGCAATTAATTACATTGAGGAGGTACTAAAATAATGATAAACCCCGATATTATAATTGCTCCAGTTGTTACTGAAAAAAGTGCAAGTAATAATCAAAATGGTATCTACACTTTTAAAGTAGCTAAAAATGCAACTAAAACTCAAATTAAAAGTTTAATTGAACGGCAATTTGGTGTTCATGTTGTTAAAATAAATACTCTTAATACGAAGCCAAAAGATAGAAGAGTTGGAAAATATACTGGAAAAACTAAAACCTATAAGAAAGCAATCGTCACTTTAAAAGATGGCGAAACAATAGAAATATAAGGAGGAGTAAACAATGGCTATAATAAAATATAAACCAACGACTAATGGTCGTAGAGGAATGTCAACTCTTGCCAATGAAGAAATCACCGCAAGTACTCCTCATAAAGCTTTAACTGTTAAGAAAACAAAAACCGGCGGTCGTAATAACCAAGGTAAATTAACAGTTCGCCATATTGGTGGAGGAGCTAAACAAAAATATCGTGTAATCGACTTTAAAAGGGATAAAATAGGTGTTCCTGGTCGAGTTGCTACAATTGAATATGACCCAAATCGTAGTGCTAATATTGCTTTAATTAACTACAAAGATGGTGAAAAAAGATATATTATCGCTCCTAAAGGTTTAACTGTTGGTATGATTATTGAAGCTGGTAAAGAAGCTGATATCAAAGTTGGTAATGCTTTACCACTTGAAAACATCCCAGTTGGTACTGTAATTCATTGTATTGAATTAAAACCAGGTAAAGGTGCGGAAATTTGTCGAAGCGCTGGAGCTTCAGCTCAAATCTTAGGCCGTGAAGGAAAATATGTTCTAGTTCGACTTCAATCTGGCGAATCAAGAAAAATCTTAGGTATCTGTATGGCTACAATTGGTAGTGTTGGAAACGAAGACTATGAACTTGTAAGCATCGGTAAAGCTGGTCGTACTAGACATTTAGGTATCAAGCCTACTAACCGTGGTTCTGTTATGAACCCTAATGACCATCCACATGGTGGTGGTGAAGGTCGTGCTCCAGTTGGTCGTAAAACACCAGTTACTCCTTGGGGTAAACCAGCACTTGGTCAAAAAACTAGAAAAAATAAAAAAGCATCTAGCAAACTTATTGTTAGTAGAAGGAAAAAATAGGAGGGTAAAATAATGGCAAGAAGTTTAAAAAAAGGTCCATATGTTTTTGACAGATTATTAACTAAAGTTGAAAACTTAAACAAAAGTAATAAAAAAGAAGTTATTAAAACTTACTCTCGTCGTTCAACAATATATCCAGAATTTGTTGGTCATACCTTTGCAGTTCACAACGGTCATGAATTCATTCCCGTATATGTAACTGAAGATATGGTTGGTCATAAATTAGGCGAATTTTCCCAAACTCGTAAGTTTGGTGGACATGCTGGACAAAAGTAGGAGGTTAACAAATGGAAAGCTATGCTATACATAAAAGTGCTTTAATTGCACCAAGAAAAGCGCGCATGACACTTGACCTTATTCGAGGAAAAGATGTTGCAACAGCTCAAGCTATTCTTGAAACAACTAATACTAAAGCCAGTCGTTTAATCATTAAAGTTCTTAACAGTGCGATTGCTAATGCTGTTAATAACAATGGTGCTAACGAAGCTGATTTAAAAGTTAGTGAATGTTATATTAATCCTGGACCTGTCTACAAAAGAATTAAATTTGCAAGTCGTGGAAATGTTGATAGAAGAGATAAAAGAACAAGTCATATTACTGTAAAAGTAAGTGATGGTAAGGAGGCTAAATAGATGGGACAAAAAGTTAATCCAATCGGTTACCGTTTAGGAGTTAATAAAGATTGGTCATCAAAATGGTATGCGAAAAAAAGCGATTTTGGTACTACTTTAAATAAAGATATCAAAATTCGTGAATATATTAAAAAGAATTTAAAAAATGCTGCCGTTGCCTCAGTAATTATCGAAAGAAAAAAAGATAAATGTGAAGTAACAATCAATACAGCTAAGCCAGGAGTAATCATTGGCCGTGGTGGTGAAGATATTGAAAAACTAAGAAAATCATTATCTAAAGCCGTTGGTGAAGAAGTATATATCTCAATCGTTGAAGTAAAAAATCCTGATTTAGTTGCTAAATTAGTAGCAGATAATATCGCTGAACAAATTGAAAATCGGGCTCCATTTAGAAGTGCCCAAAAAAGAGCATTAAGAAATACTATGAAAGCCGGAGCAAAAGGAATTAAAACCTCTGTATCTGGTCGTTTAGCTGGTGCTGAAATGGCAAGAACTGAAGGCTATACTGAAGGAACTGTTCCACTTCATACATTGCGTGCTGATATCGATTATGCTCATAGTGAAGCCAATACTACTTATGGTAAAATTGGTGTAAAAGTTTGGATTTACAAAGGCGAAATTCTTCCTACTAAAAAAGTAAAAAAGGAGAGTGTTCAAAATGTTGATGCCAAAGAAAACTAAATACAGAAAACCACATAGATTAACCTATGATGGACATGCCAAAGGTAATACGACATTACATTTTGGAGATTATGGCTTAATGGCTAAAGAAGGAGCTTGGATAACTGCTCGTCAAATTGAAGCTGCTCGTATTGCTATGACTCGTTATATGAAACGTGGTGGAAATGTATTTATTAATATTTTCCCACACTTAGCTATAACGAAAAAACCATTAGAAACTCGTCAAGGTAAAGGTAAAGGTAACGTTGAAGAATATGTTGCTGTTGTTAAAGAAGGAAAAATCATGTTTGAAATTTCTGGGGTATCTGAAGAAGTTGCCCGTGAAGCTTTAAGACTTGCTTCTCACAAATTACCTATTAAAACAAAATTTGTTAAAAAGGAGGAGTTATCTCGTGAAAGTTAGTGAAATTAGAAAATTATCTAACGAAGAAATAATTACAAAAGTTAGTGAATCTAAAAAAGAATTATTAAACTTACGCATTAAAAATGCAACAGGTGCACTTGATAAACCTTCTAAATTAAAAGAATTAAAAAAAGATGTTGCAAGAATGCTAACAGTATTAAAAGAAAGAGAAAATAGCACAGGAGGTAATGAATAGTGGAAACAAATAAAAGTCAAGTTTTAGTTGGCAAAGTTGTTAGTTGTAAAAATGATAAAACTATTACTGTGCTAGTTGAAACTTATAAAAGACATCCATTATATGGAAAAAGAGTTAAATACTCAAAAAAATATGCTGCCCATGATGAAAAGAACATTGCTAAGTTAGGAGATACAGTTAAAATTAGAAGTACAAGACCATTATCTAAAACTAAAAGATTTGAGCTTGTTGAAGTTCTAATTGAGGCTGTAAGTCTATAGGAGGGAACACTATGGTACAACAAGAAACAAGATTAAAAGTTGCCGACAATACTGGAGCAAGAGAATTATTAGTAATTCGCGTTCTAGGTGGCTCAAAAGTTAAATATGGAAACATTGGTGATATAGTTGTTGGAACAGTAAAAAAAGCTATTCCTAATTCTAATCTAAAAAAAGGTAAAGTAGTTAAAGCTGTAATCGTTAGAACAGTAGAAGGCGTTAAAAGAAAAGATGGTTCTTACATCAAATTTGATGATAATGCTTGTGTCATAATCAGAGATGATAAATCTCCATTAGGAACAAGAGTTTTAGGACCAGTTGCAAGAGAACTAAGAGAAAAAGACTTCGCAAAAATCGTGTCTTTAGCTCCAGAAGTTTTATAGGAGGCTATTTATGAAAATAAAAGTTGGCGACCAAGTAAAAGTTATTGCAGGTGCTTCAAAAGGTAAAACTGGAAAAGTCCTTCAAACTTTGAAAAAAGAAAATAAAGTTGTTGTTGAAAACGTAAATATTCGTAAAAGACATCAAAAACCAAGTCAAACTGGTACAACCGGTGGAATCATCGAATTTAATGCCCCAATTCATGTATCTAATGTTCAAAAAATAGAAAGCGAAAAAGCTTCAAAAACTACTGCCAAAAAAGCTTCTAAAAAAGAAGAAAAGAAAGATTAAGTAGGTGAAATATATGAGTACTTTTAAAGAATTATATAATAAAGAAATCGTTAATTCCCTAATGAAAGAATACAACTATACAACCGTAATGCAAGTTCCTAAATTAGAAAAAATTGTTATAAACATGGGTATCGGTGAAGGTTCTCATGATGATAAGTATATCGAAGCAGCAGCTAAAGATTTAATGGCTATAACTGGTCAAAAACCGGTTGTAACTAAAGCTCGGAAATCTATCGCCGGATTTAAACTAAGAGAAGGTCAAACCATTGGTGTTAAAGTTACTCTTCGGGGTGAAAATATGTATGACTTTATGGAAAAACTTATTAAAGTCGCTTTACCTCGCGTTAGAGATTTTAGAGGTATTTCTAAAAATGCTTTCGATGGTCATGGTAATTATACTCTTGGTATTAAAGAACAATTAATATTTCCTGAAATCGAATATGATAATGTTTTAAAGGTTAGAGGAATGGATATTGTATTCGTAACAACAGCCAAAACAAATGAAGAGGCGTTAAGCTTACTTAAAGCATTTAAAATGCCTTTTAGGAATTAAGGAGTGAACTTATGGCAAAAACAAGTTTAAAAGTTAAACAATCAAGAACTCCAAAATTTAAAGTTCGTGCTTACACTCGTTGTGAAAGATGCGGACGTCCTCATGGAGTCCTACGTAAATATAAATTATGTCGTATTTGTTTTAGAGAATTAGCTAATAAAGGTGAAATTCCTGGCGTTAAGAAATCAAGTTGGTAGAAAGGAGGAATTTTAGATGGTACAAGATAAAATAGCAGATATGCTTACAAGAATTCGTAATGCAAATCAATTAAAATATGATACAGTTACTGTAATTGGAACTAAAATGACTTTAAGAATTGCTGAAATTCTTAAAAATGAAGGTTATATTGCTGATTATGTCTATGAAAAAGATATTAAAGGTGATAAATTAACATTAACTTTAAAATATGGAGATAAAAAAGAAAGAGTTATTACAGGTTTAAAAAGAATTAGTAAATCTGGACTACGAGTATATGCTAAAGCCGATGAAATTCCTCATGTATTAAATGGACTTGGTATAGCAATTATCTCAACATCAAAAGGTTTAATGACTGATAAAGAAGCAAGAAATGCTGGATTAGGAGGCGAAGTACTTGCCTATATTTGGTAAGGAAAAATCCTATGAGTAGAATTGGTAATCGAAATTTAGTTATTCCAACAGGTGTTACTGTAACTGTTGATAACGATAAAATAATTGTTAAAGGTCCTAAAGGGGAATTAACTGAAAAAATGTCTGACCTTGTTGAGGTTGTTGTAACTGATACTTCTGTTGCAACTAAAGTAAAAAATAATACTCGCGAAGCTAATTGTATGCAAGGAACAATAAATTCTCTAATAAATAACATGATTATTGGAGTATCTAAAGGCTATCAAAAAGGCCTAGAAGCTGTTGGTGTTGGATATAAATTTAATGTTCAAGGAAATAAAATTGTGATTTCTGCGGGATATTCTCATCCAGTAGAAATAATTGTTCCAGAAGGAATCAAAGCCGAATTAGTAAGTAATACCGAAATTAATTTAAATGGTATTGATAAACAAAAAGTCACTGAATTTGCGGCTAATATTCGTAAAGTAAGAGAACCAGAACCATATAAAGGTAAAGGTATCCGTTATAAAAATGAATATGTACGTCGTAAAGAAGGTAAGAAAGCAGCTTAATGGAGGGATATAGATTATGATAAAAAAAGAATCAAGTAATAGTATGCGTAAAAGAAGACATACTCGTATAAGAGCAACATTAAGCGGAACTAGCGAATGCCCAAGACTAAATGTTTTTAGGTCAAACAATGGCATATTTGCTCAAGTTATTGATGATACAACCGGAAATACTTTAGTTGCTTCTTCATCTGTTGCTTTAAAATTAAAAAATGGTGGCAACATTGAAGCTGCTACAGCTGTCGGAAAAGATATTGCTGAAAAATGTAACAAACAAAAAATTAAAAAAGTCGTATTTGATAGAGGTGGAAACCTATATCATGGTCGGGTAAAAGCTTTAGCTGAAGCTGCTCGCGAAAACGGACTAGAATTCTAAGGAGGACATCATGCAAAAAGGTAAAAAAGAAGAAAAAGATACAAGAAAAAAACTTTTAGAAGAAAAAGTTATTGATATCAGCCGGGTAACTAAAGTTACTAAAGGTGGTAGACACTTCAGATTTTCCGCAACTGTTGTCGTTGGAAATCGTAAAGGGCTAGTAGGAATTGGAACTGGTAAAGCTAATGAAGTTCCTGCAGCTATAACTAAAGCTAGTATGATGGCTAATAAAAATGTTACAAAAGTGGCAATAATTGATAATAGAACAATACCTCACGAAGCTACTGGCAAAGTTGGTAGAGCTCAAGTTTTAATTAAACCAGCCACCAAAGGTACCGGAGTTATTGCTGGTGGTGCTGCTCGGGCTGTCTTAGAACTTGCTGGAGTTAAAGATGTTATATCTAAATCTCAAGGAGCTAATACCAAAATAAATGTTGCTAAAGCAACTCTAGAAGCTTTAATGAGTGAAAGAACTCCTGCAAAAATAGCTGCTCTTCGTGGTAAGAAAGTTGAGGAGTTATAATATGAAATTAGAAAATTTACCAAAAACAAAAGAATATAAAACTAAAAAAATTGTTGGTCGTGGAAAAGGTTCAGGAATGGGTAAAACCTCTACTCATGGTCAAAAAGGCCAAAAATCAAGAAGTGGTGTATCTATTTCGGCTTGGTTCCAAGGTGGTCAATCTCCTTTATATAGAAGATTACCAAAAAGAGGTTTCAATAACAAAAGATTTGAAACTAAATATGCAACAATCAATTTAGCTGACTTAAATAAATTTTTTGAAAATGGTGATGAAGTAACACCAGAAATCTTAAAAGAAAGAGGAATAATAAAAAAACAATTAAGTGGCATCAAAGTTTTAGCAAGTGGTAAGTTAGAAAAAAAATTAACTGTTAAAGCTAATCGTTTCTCTAATAAAGCTATCTTAGCTATTGAAGCTGCTGGTGGCAAAACTGAGGTGATTTAGATGTTTAAAATCTTTGCTAAAATTTTTGCAAGTGAAAACAAAGATTTAAGAAAAAGAATTTATTTCACCCTTTTTGCTTTAGGAATATTTTGCTTAGGTACAGGAATCACTATTCCTTGGGCAAGTGTTCTATATGAAGAGTTAGGTTTCTTAGAAATCTTCAACTTAATGAGTGGTGGCGGATTAAGAAGTTTTTCAATCTTTGCTTTAGGTGTAAGCCCATATATAACTGCTACGATTATTACCCAATTATTACAAATGGACATAATTCCCTACTTTAAGGAATTAAAAGAACAAGGTTATACTGGAAGACAAAAAATAAATAAAATAAATCGTTATTTAGCAATTATTTTAGCTTTTATTCAAGCTTATGTTATTTCTATATTTTACTTAAATACTAATGACGTTATGATTATGTTAAAAACTTCGTTAGTAATGACTGCTGGTACTGCTTTTCTACTTTGGTTAGGTGACCAAATCACTACTAAAGGTATCGGTAACGGTTCCTCATTACTAATCATGGCTGGTATTATTGAAAGTATGCCAGGTATCTTTATCGGAGCCTTCCAAGCTTTTATTACTGCTGGTACCTATAATCTAGCTTTAGGAATAACTTTGTTTGTTGTCTTTATTTTAATTTATCTTTTAGTAATCGTAGGAATTATCTGGGTAACTTTAGCTGAAAGAAGAATTCCTATTCAATATGCTAATCACACTACTAGTGCTTATGGTAATAATAGTTCATTCTTACCAATTAAAATCAATAGTGCCGGAGTAATTCCTGTTATCTTTGCTTCGATTGTTTTAACTATTCCTTCAACTATTGCTAGTTTAGTAAAAAGCACTAATGCTACCAATTTCATTAATAAATACATCATTTATACATCGCCAACAGGATTTATTCTTTATGTAATATTAATATTCTTCTTTGGTTATGTATATACCTATATGATGATGAATCCGGAAGAAATGAGTAAAGATTTAACTAAAAGAGGTGGCTACATTCCCGGAGTTAGACCTGGAGCTGAAACCTCTAAATATATCAGTAGTTCTATTGGTAAATTAACCGTAGTTGGTTCCTTATTCTTAAGTATTTTATCAGGATTACCGATAATTATTGGTAACGTGTTCAACTTACCTAATTCTGTAACTATCGGTGGAACCGGTATCTTAATTGTTGTTGGTGTAGCTATTGAAACTTATAAACAAATCGAAAGTGGTTTAGTATCTAGAAGCTACAAAAAAAGGAGAAGGTCAAGATGATGAATGTTATCTTTATCGCTCCTCCTGCCGCTGGCAAGGGAACAATTAGCAGCTTTTTAGTTCATGACTATAACTACATCCACTTATCAACCGGCGACTTACTAAGAGAAGTTGCGAAAACTAACCATGAAATTGCCGAACTTATGCAATCAGGAAAGTTTATAAGTGATGATATAATCTTTGGCTTAATTAAAGATAAAATTGTTAGTCTTAAAGATAAAGCCTTTATCTTAGATGGCGTTCCTCGCAACCTTAATCAAGCTAAATATTTAACAGAGTTATTAAAAGAAATAGATGTGGATAATTACTTAGTTATCAACATCGATATTTCTAAAGACACCTTAGAAAAAAGAGCAACAGGTCGTCGAATATGTCCTCAATGTGGCGCAAGTTACAATATCTATTTTCCCGAGTTTCAACCAACGAAAGAAAATACTTGTAATGAATGCGGAAGTGAACTAATTGCTCGCAGTGATGACTCTCTCGAAACTTTTAAAGTTCGTTATCAAACTTATTTAGATAATACTTTACCTGTTTTAGATTATTATCAAACTTTAAATAAATTAGTAACAATAAATGCTAACCAAGATAGCGACTTAATTATTAAAGATGTTTTAAACTCTTTAAAGGTTAAAGAAAATGATTAGTATCAAAAGTCCTCGTGAAATCGAATTAATGAAACATGCGGGCCATATTAATTATTTAACTCACGAAGAACTAAAAAAGCATCTAAAACCTGGCATTACTACTGCTGAACTTGATAAAATTGCTTATGCCTTTATCACTAAAAATGATTGTACACCATCTTGCTTAAACTATGAAGGATTTCCTAAAAGCATTTGTATATCTATCAATGATGAAGTTGTTCATGGCATACCAGGTAAAAGAAAACTTAAAAATCATGATGTTGTATCAATCGATTTTGGAGTTAAATATAAAGGATATCATTCCGATGCAGCTAGAACCTATATTATAGGAAATGCCTCTCAAGAAATTGAAGATTTAGTCAAAAATACGGAAGAAGCTTTATATCAAGGCTTGAGTAAAATCAAAGCTGGTGCTAAAATAGGAGACATAAGTCATGCCATTGAAACCTATGCTCATAATCATGGCTTAAGTGTTGTTGAAGAATTAGTGGGACATGGAGTTGGAACCAATCTTCATGAAGAACCCGATGTTCCTAATTATGGCGCTGAAAATAAAGGAATAATATTAAAAGAAGGAATGACTATTGCCGTAGAACCAATGCTCAATCTTGGCCGTAAAGAAATTTGTTATACTGACCAAGATGACTGGGTAATTGTGACGGAAGATGGCTATCCTTCAGCACATTTTGAACATACTGTCTTAGTAACCAAAGATGGCTATGTTATATTAACAGGAGAATAAAATATGGCGAAAAAAAATTATGAAAAGAAAAATAATAATGCTTCAAATAATAAAGAAGATAAAATTGAAGTAGAAGGTAAAGTAGTAGAAGTCTTAAAAGGTGGCGACTACATTGTAGAATTACCTAATGGATATACTGTAGAGGCCTACGTTTCTGGTAAAATGCGCGTTAATATGATACGCATCTTACCAGGTGATACAGTAACTATCGAATTATCGCCTTATGATTTAACACGTGGGCGTATTACATGGAATAAAAGATAATGGAGGTAAAAAAATATGAAAAAAAGACCATCAGTAAAACCAATATGTCAAAAATGTAAAAAAATTAAAAGAAAAGGAAAAGTAATGGTTATTTGTGAAAATCCAAAACACAAACAAGTTCAAGGTAAATAAGGAGGATTAAGAAAGTGGCAAGAATTAAAAATATTGAGTTACCAAATGAAAAACATGTTTGCATTGGCTTAACAGCCATTTATGGAATTGGTAGAAATTTAGCATTAACTATCTGTGAAAATGCCAAAGTTGAACCAACTAAAAAAATAAAAGACTTAACTGAAGATGAAATCTCTGCACTTCGTAAAGAAGTAGATAAATATCAAGTAGAAGGTGATCTTCGTCGTGAAGTTCAAATGTCTATCAAAAATAAAATGGAAATTAATTGCTACCAAGGAATTAGACATAAAAAAGGTTTACCAGTTCGCGGTCAAAGAACTAACCGCAATGCTCGTACTCGTAAGGGTAAAGGTAAAACTGTAGCAAATAAGAAAAAAGTAGGTAAGTAGGAGGTTAAAATATGGCATACAATAGAAGAAAAAGAAAAGTTAAGAAGAATATACCTGAAGCCGTTGCTCATATCCAATCTACATATAATAATACAATTGTAACTATCACAGATAAAGATGGAAATGCAATAAGCTGGGCTTCTGCTGGAACAATCGGGTACAAAGGAAGTAAGAAAAAAACTCCTTATGCTGCTGGTATAAGTGCTGAAGCTTGTGCTAAAGCCGCATTAGATAATGGGGTAAAAAAAGTTGAAGTGCGTGTTAAAGGACTTGGAGCTGGTAGAGAAAATGCTATTCGTTCTTTACAAGGCGCTGGACTTGAAATTACTAGTATAACTGATGAAACACCAGTTCCACATAATGGTTGCCGTGCACCTAAACGTCCTAGAAAATAGTTAGTGAAAGGAAAAGATATATAATGATTAAATTTGAAAAACCGGAGTATAAAATAACGGAATATATTCAAGACTCTCATTATGGGGAATTTGTTTTAGAACCTTTAGAAAGAGGATTTGGTACTACTATTGGTACAGCTCTAAGAAGAGTAATGTTATCAAGTTTACCAGGCTGTGCTATTACAAGTGTTAAAATTGATGGCGTTTTACATGAATTCCAAAAAATTGAAGGAGTTTATGAAGATGTAACAAGCATTGTCCTTGCTTTAAAAGGCATTGTCTTAAAAAATCATACAGAAGAAGATAAAGTTATTCATTTATCTAAATCTACTCCTGGACCAGTTTTAGCTGGCGATATTGAAACTGATGCTGACTTAGAAGTAATTAATAAAGATTTAGTAATTTGTAACCTTGTTGAAGGTGGCAAAATTAATATGGAAATGACTGTTTCTAATGGTAAAGGATATGTTGATTCCAAAGAAAATCAAGCTAAATTAACTGATAAAAAAGTGGGAGTTATTGCTATTGATTCTCTATATTCTCCAGTTGAATTAGTTGGTTATGAAGTTGAAAATGCACGTGTTGGCCATAACGAAAATTATGATAAACTAATCATGCATGTTACCACTAATGGTAGTATTACACCTGAAGAAGCAATGGCATTATCTGCTAAAATTTTAATCGAACATTTCAATATTGTAACAGATTTAAATTCCATTAGTGATGTATCTGGTTTAATGGCTGAAAAGAAAGTTGATACAATTACTAAAACTCTTGAGACTCCAATTGAAGAAATTGAATTCTCTGTCAGAGCATATAACTGTTTAAAACGTGCGGGTATTCATACTGTTCAAGACCTTATATCAAAAAGAGAAGTTGAAGTTACTAAAATCCGCAACTTAGGTAAAAAATCATTAAAAGAAGTAATAGATAAAGTAGCAGAAATGGGACTTAAGTTCCGCGATTAAGGAGGTAAAAAAACATGGCTTATAGAAAATTAGGAAGAGAAACAAGACAAAGACACAGTGTTTTTGCTGGATTAACAGTTGAAACTATTTTAAATGAAGGAATTGTTACAACTGAAGCTAAAGCTAAAGAAGTTCGTAAGTTTGTTGATAAAATGATTACTTATGGAAAACGTGGAACTTTAGTATCTCGGCGTAAAGCCCTTGCTTGTGTTTATAACAACAAGGAATGTGTTGATAAAGTATTTAATGAACTTGCTAAACGCTATGAAAATCGTAATGGTGGTTACACTAGAATTATTAAACTAGCTGAAAGACATGGCGATGATGCTTTAGAAGTTAGACTTGAATTAGTTTAGAAATAAACTAATTTTTTTTTAATATAAAGTTGTTTTTTAATGTAATCATGTTATAATATGAAGTGTGCTGGAATAGCTCAGTTGGTAGAGCAACGCCCTCGTAACGCGTAGGTCGCAAGTTCGAATCTTGTTTCCAGCACCATAGGGAAATCCGCTCGAACTTTTTTATAAAGTTTCGAGAATAAATAGACAATCAATTCTAAAATGGATTGATTTTTTTCTTGTTTAGAAAAGAATCTTTCAAAGGAAAGGATTGGTTAAAATGGTAAATGTTATTAAGCAAGAAATTAAAATGGAAGAATCATTAAGAAAGAGATTAGAATTTATATGTGAGTTTTGTAAAGTTAAGCCAACTATTATTAATGGTAATTTAAGAATAATAGATAAAACTAATCTTACTTATCTAGAGCCACATAGAATAATAATTAATGATGTAACTTTTCTTGCCTTTAATTATTCTAATGAGATATTTATTGAAAATCTTAATAACAAGATTAAATTATCTGAATTAAAAAACTATTTATAACATAACTAATATCTATACTCTTATCAAGAAATTGACAAATCTAAAAAAAGTGATATTATATAAAAACAATAAATGACAAGCAGTATCCGTCTTTTATTAAAAAGGAGGTACACTATGGTCAAAGGCACAATTAATAAGAAATATAACATGAAATTAAGAGGAGTCAAAGGTATTAGTTTGAACTATTATTTTTGATTCCTTTTTTGTAGGAGAAGGAGTTGAAGAATAATGAATGAAGAAAAGAAAATAGCAGGACTTTATATCCGTGTATCTACTGAAGCTCAAGCACGAGAAGGATTTAGTTTACCAGAACAAGAAAAGCGTTTAAGGGCTATGTGTGAGTATAAAGGTTATGAAATACATAAAGTCTATAAAGACGCTGGTATAAGTGCTAAAACTGGTAATAAAAGACCTGCTTTTGAAGAACTATTACAAGATATTAAAGATAAAAAATGTAATACCATTGTTGTATTAAAACTGGATAGACTTACAAGAAGCGTTTATGATTGGGAAAATATTATTAAATTTTTAGAAGAAAATAATGCTTATTTAGATTGTGCTAATGATGATATTAATACTACTAATGCTAATGGAAAAATGATTTCAAGAATATTAATGAGTGTATCTCAACAAGAAATAGAAAGAACTAGTGAAAGAACAAAAATTGGATTATCTGGAGCAATTAAGGCAGGACATATTCCAGCAAGGGCACCATTAGGTTATAAACATGTAGATAGATTATTAGTACCAGATCCACTTACTAAAGATATTATTATAAGAATATTTAATTTATACTTTGAAGGTTGTACTTATGTTAAAATAGCAAAAATTTATAATGAGGAAAAAGTGTTAGGCAAAACAAATTGGAGAGATACAACTATTTTAAAAATAATATCTAATGAGATTTATAAAGGTGATTATGTATCTGGTAAAAGAAGTGGAAATTTAGTTTATTATGAAAATGTAGTTGAACCATTAGTAAGTAGAGAACTATGGGAAAATTGCCAAGCACAAAAGAAAAAGAATTCTAGAAATTATATGAGAACGCAAACTTATCTTTTTTTACAAAAATTAAAGTGTCCTAAATGTGGAAGAATACTTGCTGGTGGAGCAACTCATAAAGTAAAAAATGATAAATGGTATTTTTATTATAGGTGTGAATATTGCAAAAATAATATTAAAGAAAATAAAATTGAAGAAGCAATAATGCATATTCTAAATGACGTATTTGAATATGATTCAGTTGTTAATGAATTTTTCTTACCAGTACTAAAAAACAAATTAGAAAATCCTAAAGACAAATTAGAAGAAGCAATAAAGAAATTAAATAACAAAAAGAAAAGATTAAAAGAGGGATTTGTTAATGAACTGTTTACGATAGAAGAATTTAAAGATGAAACTGAAAAGTTAGATAACCTAATTAAAGATTTAGAAGAAAAAATAATATCAAATCAACAAGCTGAACAATTAAATTTTACTGTTGATGATATATTACTGAAAAGAGATATGGATTACATTAATAAAATTAAATTACCACTTACTTATCATGCTTTTGAAGATTGTTGGCCTGATTTAGATAGAAATGATAAAGCTGATATAGTAATGAGATATATTGATGATATAGAACTTGAAGAAATAAATAATATGTATGTTGTTAAGAAAGTTAATTTTAGAAGTACTTTCTATGAAGATTTTAAGATGATATTTAATCAAGGTTATATAGATTGTAAAAGAGAAATGATTATTGACTTTAAAGGAATACAAACTTCAGTTCCGGTAAGATATAGTGAGTTTACTAGTATTAAAGATATAATGCAAAATTTTTATAGGTTGAATGAATATTATGAAGTTAATTTATATAAAGGAACATTTTATAAAGATACTGAAAAATTAGATATTGGACCAATATTAAAAGATGAAGTACCAGTAAGAATATTCCCATTACAAAAAGATAATAATGGGGATAATAACTGGTTATCAATGGGAATGCTTGCTACAAAGAATAATCCGAATGATATAAAGGTAAACATTAGAGATGTGTTTGAAACAATACCCGATAATATTACCGAAGAAGATTTTTAAAATGCGTGGCACGTTTTGTTGAACTTGTTCAATGAAAGTAGCGATAGCAATTTAAAAATTAATACTTTATGTAGTTTTAACTATTTACGAAGTTTATAGTTATTACGGGATAAAGTAAACGAATTCTAAGGTGTTAAACCTTAGCCCACTGGATATTTTGTATGCTTGGCGTACAAAATTCCTAGGGGGTTAGAAATTTTGGATGACCAAAATGGCCACTCAAGTGGTCACTTCTAGAAAGGAGGAACATTATGCCAGAACTTGCTTATTCCCTACATTTAGGTAGTGATAAAAATAGAAAAAATGTATCTAAACGAAATGGTAAAAACAATTTGAGTGGAACAACTTCTTTACTAAACAATGCTATTCAAAATGTAAGACAATTATCAAAAGTTGATAAGCATAATTATAGAAAATATGATAATAACCAAGACTTAATAGAAATAGTAAGAGGAACTTCTTCTCCACTCGACGATGTAAAAGAATTATATTTAAGTGAATTTGAAGAAGCAAGATTAGAATATAATTCTAAACAATCTAGACCTAGCCGTATGATAGAAAATTATTTTGATAATGTTTCTAATAACGAAAAGAAAGATCTTGCTTGTGAAATAATTATTGAACTTGGAGATAGAGAATATTGGGATACAAAAGATGAAATCTTTAAAAAGAAAATGTCAGAAGTATATAAAAAACAAGTTGATGATTTAGAATTACTTGTTTCTAATTTTAAAGTGGCTAGTGCCATTATTCATTATGATGAAACAAGTCCACATATTCATATAGTTGGTGTTCCAATTAAATACAAAAATAAAAATGGTATGGAAAAACAGGTCGGTAAATCAGATGTATTTACAAAAGAATCTTTAATAAGATTACAAGATAAAATGAGAACTCTATGCATTGAAGAATTTAATGAAGTATATAATTTGGATTCTACTTTAAAGCAAAAACAAAAAGGTAGAAACAGAGATATTCATGTATCTGATATGGATAACTATATTGAAATGAAAAAACAAATTGAAAAGAATACTGAAAATTTAAAACAAGCAAATAAAAAATCTTCAGAACTGAAACAAAATTCTAAAAATATAAAAGATAAAATAGATAAACTAAAAATTTCTAAAATTAATAAAGATAATTATATTTTATCAAAAGAAGATAAAGATTCTTTTATCTATTTTATAGAAAAAGTAGATAACACAAATAAAGAATATGATAAAATACAGACTCTCTCTAATACACTAGTTAATGCTCATGAACAACTAAAAGATAAGAATAATAAGATTAAAACTCTAACTGAAAATAATGAAGCACTTAATTTAAGAGTTAAAACTTTAAATGATACGATTAAAGAAAAAAATAATGAAATATCATTTTTAAAATCAAAGATAGATGATTTTAAAAATGCATTTGAGTATTGGAAGAATAGATTTGAAAAATTAATATTTTTCTTATATAGTAAACTTCATAGATGGTATGATAAAGATGATAAATATATTGATGTAATTAATGATATGTATGAAAATAATGTATTGAATAATGATGACATTGACGAATTAGATTTAAGTAAAGAAAAAGATGATTATGAAAGATAGAAAATTGATTCATTTTTAAATATTAGTGATATAATAGAAAATTAAAAGGAGATGATATAAATGTTGAATTCAGATGATCTAAATAAATATGTCAATGCCTTATTAAACAAGTCAGAAGAGGCATATTTAATGTCAATTGAGATTATAAATAAACCTACTATCAACTATAGAACTGAAGGATTTTGTTTTTTTATATGCAATGCTTGGGAATTATTACTTAAAGCATATTTAATTAATAAGGGAAAAGATATAAATGTAATAAATTATAAAGACGATTCTAATAGAACAATAGGATTAGATGAATGTGTTGAAAAAGTTTTTACTAGTACAACTGATAAGACAAAAACAAATATTTCATTTATTAGAAATATTAGAAATAAATCTACTCATTTAATTCTTCCTGAATTTGATTTTGTATTGGCTCCAGCTTTTCAAAGATGCTTAACTAACTACAATAAATTCTTTAAAAAACATTTTCCAAATTATAATTTAAATGAAAAAGTTACGCCATATATAGCTTTAGTAAATCCTGGGGATAATCAAGATATATCATCTTTAGTACTAAATCCAGCAAATTTAATATTATTTGATAAAATTAGAAACGAGATGGATACTGATGAAAGTTTAGTACAAACATTAAGGCTTGTATCAACAAAGAAAGAATCCGATGCCGATATTAAATATACAGTTGTCAAAGAGGGTGGAGAAAATGCAAAATTTATAAATGTTCCAAAAGATATAGAGGTAACACATCCTTATACAACACAAGAAGTTATTAAAAAAATATGTGAAACTATAGAAATAACATTGGGACCAAATCATGGATTTACATCTAATAAATTTCATGATATATGTAAGAGAAAAAATGTTAAAAGTAATCAAGATTATTGCTATCAATTTCCATATTCTAAAAATAATATTAAAAAGTATAGTGATTTAGCAATAGAATATATAAGTCAGATTTACATTGAAGAAAATAAAAAATAAAAAAATGATGAATAATTTATATTAATATGATATAATATATTTGTAGATGGGATACTTGTGAAGGATTAACGATGTGTTGGCAATGCCAGTAAACATATTTTATATGTGAGCATTCATCTCGCCTGGGGTATCCCATCATTTTTTATATAATAATTAGAATAAATGTTACCATTCTTTACAAAGCAATGTAAAAGTGGTATAATCTTCTCATATTTGAAATGACGGAGAAAAAGGAGTAGTAATTTAACCTCTTGTCTTAGTGATGTTTCCGGTTAGTGAAAGGAAATGACAATGTTTTTTGAATGAACCTTTGAGTCTTATCGTATATCTGCGTTAAAGATTTGAGTGCATAGAAATTCTATGAATTAAGGTGGTACCACGGATTTATATTCGTCCTTATTTTATAGAATTTCTTTTTTGTTTAAGTGAGGAGGAAAATTTATGAAAGAATATATTACTAAAAAAATACTTGAAATTATTAATATCAATAAAGAAAAAATAAAAATTGAAATACCACCAAAAGATGATATGGGTGATTATAGTATTCAGTGTGCTAATTTAAGAAATGAAGAATATTCTAATCCAATTGAAATTGCTAATTTGATTAAAGAAAAGTTTTATGATGATGAAAATAATTTTTCTGATATTAAAGTAATGGGACCTTATATTAATTTTTATATAAATTATAATAAGTATAGCTCTAAAATAATTAATGAAATTGAATCAAATAATAATTATGGTTCTTTAAATCAAGGAAATAATGAATCGTTATTAATTGAACATACATCAATTAATCCAAATGCTGAACCACATATAGGAAGATGTAGAAATAGTTTAATTGGTGATTTTATGAGCAATCTATATGCATTTACTGGATACAAAGTTGAAAGACATTATTTTATTAACGATATTGGTTTAAAAATCGCACTACTCGTTATTGGTATAGAAAATTATGGGTTAAAAGATGATAGTTTTTCTGCTATTTTAAATACTTACGTAAAAATTAGTAATCAAGCTAAAGTAGATGAAAAAGTAAATCAGAAAGCTTTTGATTATTTGAAAAAAGTTGAAAATGGCGATAAAGAAATGATTAGCAGATTTAAAGAAATAACTGATAAATGTGTTAATGGCCAATTAAAAATATTCGATGAATTAAATATTCACTTTGATGTGTTTACTCATGAATCTGATTTTGTCTATAATAATTATTTAGAGGATATATTAAATAAGTTAGAGAAAACTGGTAAATTACATGAAGATGAATTTGGTAGATTATATGTAGATTTAACTGGCTATAATATACCTACTAGATCACCAGTAATTGTTTTAACTCGTTCAAATAAAACATCTTTATATCCTATAAGAGATATCGCATATACAATTCATAAAATAGGATTAAATCCTAAAAATAATTTTGTAGTTTTAGGTGAAGATCAAGAAGTATATATGAAACAAATTAGTGCTGTATTAGATATTTTAGGCTATAAAGCACCTGAACTTATTTGCTATTCATATGTTCTATTAGATGGAGATAAGATGTCAACATCTGCTGGTACCGTAGTTTTAGTTACTGATTTCATGAAAGCAGTAAGAGAAACTTTAATAAAAGAATTTGAATCAAGAAATAGTGAAATATCAGAAGAAAAACTAAATATATTAGTTAATGCTTGTATTAAGTTTACCATGTTAAATGTATCTAAAAATAAAATAGTTAATTTTAATTTAGAAAATGCAACAAGTTTTACTGGCGAATCTGGTATGTATATTCTATATAGTCTTGTAAGAATTAATTCTATATTAAAGAATAATAAAATAGAATTAGCAGATGAAATTAAATTTAACAATGATATTGAAAAGAAAATTATAAAGGAATTGTCTTTATACCCTGATGTAATCGATGAATTATTAAAGTCTAATGAACCAGCACATTTAACAAAATATATATTTAATATAGCAGGATTATTCTCAAAACTATATGAGCAAATTAATATATCAAATGAAACTGATATTGTTTTAAAGTCATCAAGAATAAGGTTATTAAATTGTATTACAAAAGTAATAACTAGTGCTTTAAAAATATTAGGAATAGAAACAATAGAAAAATTATAGGTTAAAATTATATTTTTAATCATTTAAGAGGGCTGATAAAATGGATGAAATAATTAAATTAGATATTAAAAATTTTGAAAAGTGCAATAATATTTGGAATATGGAAAAGAATAAAGAACTTAAAGATAGATTTTATAATGAATTGCAAAATAAGAATAGAATTACATTTGTTTACACTAAAGATGAAGAATATATAGCTGAAGTATCTGTAGTTTTTAATAAAAATGATGAGGATTATACTATTCTTGGTAAACGTATATATATATCAAGAATTATTGTAAAAAAAGAACTTAGAGGCAAAGGCTATGGTAAGAAACTTATGAACTATGCTATTGAATATGCTAAAAATAACGGATATAAAGAAATTTCCTTAGGTGTAAATATAGATAATTATATTGCTTTTAAATTATATGTTGATTTAGGTTTTACAAAAATTCAATATATAGGTGAAGACTCTGATGGGAAATATGTAAAACTAATTAAAAGTTTATAAATAAAGTAAAAATTAAGTTAAAATACTATGTTTTTTATTGCAGTTAGGGGTGTTTAAATGAAATGCTTGTGTCCTATATATCAAAAATTTTATAACTCTTTAAAAAGTATTAATGAATTAAAAGCAACTAATAGCTTTTTTGATAACATAGCTTTAGTTGATAATTTCTTTTTGGAATTTAGAAATATAACGTTTGTTTTACAAAAACATCTTCAAACTGAAGAAGAAAAAATAGTTTATCGCGAATTAAAATCAAAATATTTAGAAAATGATAGTATGAAATGGTTTGTAGAAAAAAGAAATGAAGTTAGCAAAGAAAAATCATTCGAGTTAAAAAAGAAATTTATAGTTGATATTTATTGTATAAAAAATGAAAAAAACATTATCAGTGAAACAATAACTATTGAAAATGATGATTTGAATTCTAAACAAATTAATGATAAAATAGCAAAAATATTATCTAATATTGAAACTTCCGAACCTGAAATATTTTTAACAATTAAGTATGAATTTTTAAATAATACTGAAGAAATAGATATACATAAGACAATTAAGAATGGTATTAATACAATGTATGATTTTATTTTAGAATTTGATAAAAAAATAAAAAATGATTGTAAAATATGCGATAAATTAAAAGGACAAATAGATAATAAAATTAAAGAATATAGTGCAAGAAGAATGGAATTAGTAACTGATTGTTCTTATAATGTAAAAAATAACAAATTAGAATTCTATGATAAAGCTGACATTTATTACGGAAATAAAAGTGATAATTTCTTTTATGATGGTTATAGAATACCAATTAAAGATAATCCTATTTTTAAAAGTTGTGACACATTAGATGAATTTTTTAAAAGCTTTATTATTGCACATGTACCACTTTATGTAATGCAACAGCATCATATAATGCCGACTTTTTTAATTTTTTATAGTGATGAGACATTCTCAATAAATAGTTATTTTGCTTTTAATAAAGCAACTCATTATAGAAAAGTAAATGAAATTGCTAAGAAAATAATGACTGATGATATTATTGCAATAATGTGTGTAAATGAATCACTTAGTTATTCAGCTAGGAATGAAAATATATATGATAAACCATATAAGGAAAGAATAAAGTATGCAACTAAAGAAATGTTAGTTTTTACAATAATACAAGATAATTTAAAAGAAAAAAATATATGTTTTGATACAAGCAAAATAGACGATTTAAAATATGTTATGGATATAATCAAAAATGGAGGAATACAATTTGTAGATATGACATTACAACCTATAAGAGAAATATTTAATGTAAAAAATCAAAAAAATAATTAAAGTTTATGATTCCATGTTATAATGGTTATAGAATTAAATTGTTTATTTATTTGGTGTGATGGTTTCGGACTATCTTAACTATCGCACCAGATTGATAACAAACTCGAACAATTATAGTTCGAGTTTTAAAATGCTTTAATAATATGATTAAAACCTAATTTTGTGTTTTATAACATATAAAAACTACTTAAATGTAGTTTTATTCAATTTCATCTATTTTTTTAATACTTAAAAAAGCTGTTATACCGGTACCCAAGGTTACAGTAACATTATCTTCTGTGGCCGATATTTGCATGTCTAGTTTATTTCCGGCATTTAACTCAATTATGGTACTGCCATTAAAACTAACTTCGGTATTAGCTTTAACTTGTTTAGCAATCACAGTTGTAGGAATCATAACATCATTTTCACGAATCATAAGGGTGATTTTAGCATCTTTATCTATCATAGCATTAAGAAAAAATATTAATTCATAGACACCATCTTGTTCTAGAATTAAAGCATTTTCTGTTGAGTTTATTATATTTATATTAGTCAATTCTTCAATTAAAGGGACAGAAACCCAGTTTCCTGCTTCTTGGGTATTTATACTGGTGGTTATATTGTTGTATTTGCCTCCATAAACACTTAACAAAGCCGCGCCATTGGGACCCGTTGGCCCAGTAGGCCCTGTAATTCCTTGTTCGCCAGTCATTCCTTGTAGCCCTTGAATACCTTGTTCACCTTTAGGTCCAGGTGGTCCTTGTAAACCAGGAATTCCTTGAGGTCCCGTTGGTCCGATATCACCTTTTGGTCCTTTAATAGTTCCTACATCGGTCCATTCTTTTTCGTTATCTGACCAAACAAATAAATTTTCATCAATTATATAACTGTCTCCTTTATTACCAGTGGGGTGTTCCTTCTTTAGTTTAGCTAAATTATCATACGAACCCATAATTGTCACACTAGTTCCAGCTGGTCCAGTTTGACCAACCTCGCCTTGTAATCCTGGTAGTCCTCTTTCACCTCTAGGTCCTTGAGGTCCAGGAATACCTTGAATGCCTTGAATTCCTTGCGGACCCGTAGGCCCAATATCTCCTTTAGGGCCGGTAGGACCCACTAACAAATTAGAGGTATTAATAATTTGATAACAACAACTTTTAAATTGAGAATCTTTTTGGGCTTGTTTTACTTTCTCTAACGCCTTTTTATAATTGTTATTCATAAGATTCATCCTTTCTAACAATTTTCATCTATTATAAAGTATGTTAAATAAAAGTATTTGATTTAAAAATTAATGCCAAAAATTAACATAAAAATATCACGAACAAACGTTTACATAATTTAAAAATAGATTTATAATTTAGATGGTGGTTTTATGAATTTGCAAGAAAAATTAATTATCTTAGCTGATAGTGCTAAATATGATGCCTCTTGTTCTTCTAGTGGTTCTACAAGAAATATAAAGTCTAAAGGTCTAGGAAATACATTTTTCTCGGGTATTTGTCATTCTTTTGCTGCGGATGGACGGTGTATTTCTTTACTTAAAATTCTAATGACTAATTGTTGTATTTTTGATTGCAAGTATTGTTTAAATCGAAGAAGTAACAATATAAAAAGAGCTATATTTACTCCCGAAGAAATATGCCAGATAACTATCAACTTTTATCGGCGTAATTATATCGAAGGCTTATTTTTAAGTTCCGGCATAGTCCAAAATCCAGATTATACAATGAATTTATTAATTGAAACCATAAGTCTTTTAAGAAATAAGTATCATTTTAATGGCTATATTCATGCTAAAGCTATTCCGGGAGCTAGTTTATACTTAGTTAAAAAACTGGGTTATTTAGTAGACCGGATGAGTGCCAACATCGAATTACCAACCGATAAAGGTTTAAAACTTTTAGCCCCCAATAAAGATAGTAAAAAGGTAACAAACATTATGCATTATGTTAAAGAAAATCGTAGTGCAAAATTTGTTTCTTCTGGTCAAAGTACCCAAATGATTATCGGGGCTAGTCAAGAAAGCGATTATGACATTATGAGCAAAAGTAGTAACTTATATCAAAACTATAAACTAAAAAGAGTATTTTACTCGGCCTATATTCCGGTCAATCACGATAAAAACTTACCATTAATTAAAACGCCACCCTTAGTAAGAGAAAATAGACTATATCAAGCTGATTGGTTGTTACGGTATTACCATTTTAAAGTTGAAGACATTCTAAGTAGTGACAATCCTAATTTTAACTTATTAATTGATCCCAAAGCCGACTGGGCCTTAAGACACCTAGATGAATTTCCTAAAGACATTAATCACTGTTCGTATGAGGAACTTCTAAAAGTACCCGGTATAGGTTTAAAAGGCGCTAAAAGAATCATCAGTTCTCGCCAATATTTTACGGTAACATTCAAAGATTTACAGAAAATGGGTATTGTGTTAAAAAGAGCCAAGTACTTTATTACTTGTAATGGCCAGTATTTAATGACTAAAGATTTATGGAATGCCGACTTTATTACTAAAAACCTAGTTTTAGAAGAGCAAAAGCACACAACAGATACCAAAAAGGAGCAATTAGCTTTGTTTTTATGAAAAAAAGTAATTATATTTATATATACCCAAATGATTTTACCAGTTTAATAACCTTGCTTGGTGAATTAGCTAAAAGTAAAATTTTACCTTTGAATATCCAAGATAAAAACTACATTCCTGGTTTATTTGATAAAGTCATAGAACTTGATTTATCGCCATTAAATACTCCAGCAATTATTAGCCATATAGATAAAAACATTCTAAATACGCTTTTTTATTTATACTTATCTAATCACGAATATAAAGAATTAATAATGTATTACTTTTTTCTATACAGTTTAAAGTTTAAAGACAAAGTCTTTTTTCACCGTGATATTAATATAGTTGACAAAGCTTTAAAAATAGTCAAATATGTCCAAAATGAAAATCATAAATTAAAAGGCTTTACCCGTTTTAAAGAACTCAAAAGACATATATTATATGCGGAAATTACTTGTGAAAATAACATTATATTTTTACTATCTAACCATTTTAAAAAACGCTTAAAAAATGAATTTTGGATTATTAAAGATGTCAAAAGGAACATATTAAGTATATATGATAAAAAAGATTTTTATTTAGTTGATGCTAATAATTGTAATTTAAAAGAAATAATATTAAGTGAAGAAGAACAAGAAATTGAAGATTTATGGAAATCATTTTATAAAACTATAGGTATAAAAGAACGCCAAAATGACCGTTGTCGCCTTAATTTTATGCCTAAAAAATATTGGAAATATATATTGGAGGTTAGTGATGAAATATGAAAAGAGTAGTTAGAGGTCAAGAATTACAAGAAAAAATGCATTATGCCATTGATTTACTAGGAGAAACTGTCAAAAGCACTTTAGGCCCCAAAGGATGTAATGTTATAATTGACCATTCGGCTTTTAGTCCATTTATAACTAATGATGGGGTAACCATTGCCATGAATATCGAAAGTGATGATGAAGTTATTAACACGATATTGGAATTAGCTAAAGAATCTTCTATCAAAACGAACGAAAATGTCGGAGATGGAACGACTACCACAATTGTTTTGCTTCAAGGACTTTATCAAGAAGGTATGGCTTTAATTAATAAGGGCTTTAATCCCATGCTTATCAAAAAAGAAATGGATATTTTAGTTGCCCAAATTGTTGAATTAATCCAAAAAGATGCTCATAAACCTACTTACGATGATTTAAAAAATATTGCGATTGTATCTGGTAATTCTTTAGAAATTGGTGATTTAGTTAGTGAAGCTTTTTTTAAAATTGGTCAAAGGGAAGGAATAATCATTCAAGAAGGAACTGATTTCCAAGACCAAATGATATTTAAAAAAGGCTATTACTTGGATACTGGCTTAGTTTCGCCTTATTATTTACAAGGTCAAAAAGAAAAACAATGGTCTAATGTAAATGTATTGCTAATTAAAGGTTTAGTCGATGATTTTGAACCATTGTCTTTAATAATTAACGATTTAATTGCCCAAAAAGCTAGCTTACTAATTATTGCTGAAGATTATACAGATAATTTTATAAATGAAACTTTGAGTTTGTATTTACAAGAAAACATCAATATATTTTTAGCTAAACTACCTGGATATGGCCTAACTAAATGGGAAATTTTAAAAGACTTAGAATGTATTATCGATAATGATAGCTATAATTTTGATTGTAATTTAAGCATCACTAATCTTGGTAAAATATCTCGCCTAGTAATTAACGAAAATTCGCTTACTTTAGATTTTATACCAAATAAAAAAGTTCAAGAAAGAATTGCCACTTTAGAACAAAACAAAGATAAAAACAATGAAGAGTTAAAAAGAAGAATGGCTATGTTAAATCAAGGTATTATTGAAATACAAGTTGGGGCGACAACTGATGTTGAACGAAGAGAGAAAAAAATGCGTTATGATGATGCCCTATCGGCTATCGATGCCGCAAGTAAAGGAGTTTTACCGGGCAGTGGTCTATCTTTGTACAAAGCCGCTAGTGTCTTAGAAAACTCCCCAATTTTAGGCGATATGTATAACCAAGTTTTGAAATTACCTTTAAAGCAAATCCTAATCAATGCTGGCTTAAATTATGAAGAAATTTCTACTGAAATAGAAAAAAATCATTTTCAAAAACTTTATAACATTGCGCAAGATAAATATGAAGACATTAAAAAAACGGCAGTAATTGATTCCATGCCGGTAGTTATTAATTCATTAGTTAATGCTAATTCGATAGCTGGAATTCTACTCACGACTTCTAGTTTAGTAATAAATGAACATGAAAGTAATTTAAAAACAGACTTAATGGATATTTAAAAATTATTTATCTTCAAAAGTATAAACATTAATGCTAGGTTTATTCAAAAAGCGTAATTTTAAAGAACTAGTTCCAATGCCTCCATTAATATACAAATCAAAGTTTTTAATTTTATAATGGGCGTCATAATATTTTTTACTGCCAATCGGAGTATATAAAGCCCCGATGAAAGGGAATCTTACTTGTCCTAAATGGGAATGACCACATAATACTAAATCAAACTTATAATCTCTAAAATCCTCGACTTGGTCTGGTTCATGAGCTAAAACAATCGTATATTGGTCTTGATTATCAACATTAAATGCTTTTTTATAATTCGGCTTTCCATTTAATAAATCATCTAATCCGACAAATACTAAAGGCTTTTCCTTATAATATAAAGTCTTATGGGCATTTTTTAATATGGACCAATCTAACTTTTTCGTAATTTGGCCAAAATAGGGAAGATCATAATCATGATTGCCAGGTACAGCCAAGATTCCTAACTTTGCTTTTAATCCTTTAAATATCTTAATCACTTCTTCGATTTCTCTATCCGATAAAACGACTTTATTTTCTACTAAGTCTCCAGTAAAAACAATAATATCTGCCATTTCGGCATTCATTTTAGCAACAATTTTTTTAAGCCGATTCAAATGAACTGTACTACCATAATGTAAGTCTGTAAAATGAATAATTTTTAAGTTTTGAAAATCCAAACCTTTTGGGGCTTTAATTTTAATATTTTTAATAACTAAACCTGAAGTTGAAATAAAACGTGCCCATAAAAGCAAAATTAAACCTATAATCAATAAAATAAAAACCAAAATAGAAATAATCATAAACTCTTTCATTAATTTCACCCAAATAAATAATACCATAATTGGACTATAAAATTATATTAATTTTATAATTTTTCATATAATAATAGTATGCTGGAAATTTTAGTGTACAAATTAAAAAATATTTGATATGATCTATATCACCCCCTAATTTAAGGCATAATAGCAAAATGCTGCATTTTCAGGGGTAAAAAATTCGAAGGGGAGAGATTTTACTTTATGAACTTTTCAGTTTTAGATTGGAAAAACGTAGTTAATTTTTGTCAATTAGTTAAATTTGATTGTATAGATAGAGAAATTTTAGAAAGTACCAAAGGATATACTGTCGGCAATGTTACCAAAGAAAGTGATTGCTATACTTATTTTTGTAATGGTAAAGGCAACGATTATTTAACTATTAAATTTTATGAAGATAGTATATCCATTACTGAATGCCAGGAATTTTTAATAAATAGAACGGTTATCGATAATAACTTAAATGTCGTTAAAAGAACTTTTGAAAGAAGATTATATGGGGGAATTTATTCCAAAATAGAAAAACAGTTTAAACAGCATAAAGATGAGTTTAAATTGAGTTCTATTAAAGAAAAAAGATATGCTTTTACCAAAAGTTTTATTGAACGGATAATTGACTATCCAACATTCAAAAATACAACTACAATGCATATTTTTTTATGCTTAAGAGCTTTAGAAAATCAAGTTGATTTAAAAGAAAAATGTAGTTTGTTTAATGAATTTTCTGCTTTTCTAGATAACTATGGGGTTAAAACTTTAGTGAATAATCGCAATATTTCAAGTCTTTATCCTATTCAAGGCGATAATGTTTTAGAACGGATTTATGATTTATACTATGGAAATATTAATCCTAATAATGAAAGCGATATTCAAGATATTCATAAAGGCATTCTTCAAGAAGAAGCCTTCGCTTACAGCGATTTAAAAAAATTGAGTAATCAAGAAAACCTATTATTAGGCAATCCGTTAATTAAACCAACTCCCGAATATGTAGATTATATTAAAAACTTTATGAATGATAATTTTGGTTATTCGGAAGAAATACAGTTAGATAGAGATTCTTTATTAAAAGCAATAAAGTTTAAAAT
Source organism: uncultured Bacilli bacterium (assembly GCA_947600335.1). Taxonomy (GTDB): domain Bacteria; phylum Bacillota_I; class Bacilli_A; order RF39; family UBA660; genus MGBC108787. The sequence goes on from CANQGB010000005.1 coordinate 30,077, forward strand.
GACTAAAACTCAAGAATTAAAAAGAAAAATAGAACGCAAAATGCGGGTAATTTAAATAATTTAGGTTAATTTTAATATAAAAAAACCTCATTTTCATTTAGGAAAACAAGGTTTATATTTAAGATTAATCTATTTTTTTATGTTTTTTAATAATCCATTTATCAAATAAAGCTAATAATGGAGGAAGAACTAATAAGATTAATAGCAATGAACATAGAGTTCCTTCCGAAATAGTTTTACAGATTTTCGCTGCAATCGCAGAAGCAAAGTTACCAACAATTAAAGTTACAATAATTAAAATCGAAGAAGAAGTTAATATTGTATGAATAGATTTATTGTAAGCATTTTTGATTGCTTCGCTAATATTTAAAGTTTCTCGTGATTCTAAGTAATAAGAGGTATAAAGAATAGCATAGTCGATAGTTGCTCCCATTAAAATACTTTGAACAATCAATAAGGCAATAAAGTATACTGAACCACCAAGTAAGGATAATATTCCCATAGTTATATACACTGCACATTGAATTATTAACACTAATACTAAAGGAATAAGAATAGACTTAAAGGTAATCGCCACCACAACAAAGATTGCAATCATCGTTAAAATAGTTATAAAATTCATTTCACTATCAAAGGAATTACTGATATCATAAGCCATTGGTGAATTACCAATTACATAAATTTCTTTATTCTCACTATTTAAGGCATCTTTAATACTTTGAATGAAATCAAATGTTTCTTTTCCTTCAGCCGCATAAGTAGTATTTAAAATCATTCGTGAATAATTATCACTTATTAACAACTCTTTCGAATCTGTCACTAATTTTTGCGCATCTTTAATTGAACTATTCATATCATTATCTATAAATTCTCCAAAACGCTCATCGTTTAGAATATCATTATTTAAGTAATTAACAAACTTTTCAATAGTCATTGTCCAATTATCTTGATAGTTATTAACAGTTCCATAATACATATAAATTAAGTCTACCATATTTTGATTCAAATCATTAGTTAATTTATTTAAAGTGGCATAAGCTTCATCTTTAGTATATGTCTTTTCTTTTAAAGTATCAGCAATAATTGTCTTGATATTGGTAATTTGTTTTTTATTTTCTTCCGTAAATTGACTAGCTAAATTAGCATTTTTTAGAACATCATTAGTTATAAAATTAATAAATGTATCTAAAGAAACTTTGACATTTTTGTGATTATAATTTGTTTCATATAGAGAGTACAATAACTTAATATTTTCCTCATCCATATTGAATAGTTTGGCTAATTCATTATAGGTATAAGATGTATTACTAATAATTCCTTGCATAACTTTTTGTAAAGTCGTTAGTTCACTTAAAGTATTTTTATCAACACTACTTTGAATAGTTGGATTATCTTGATTAGCAATGATTATATTGACTAATTCATTCGGAGTAAGTTGCCAATCTTGCCATTTTCCTTCACTAAAGTCAATTAAGTTGTAAATATTAATAAAGTTTTTAGCATCTTGATTTAATAATTTAGCTAGGTTAGAAGCCGTATATTTTGTTTGAGTATCATTCATAACTAAACTGATAAGTTTTAAATTATTTAGGCTATCTTTTGGTAAAGATGAACCCAATACAAAAGTTATAAATTCATTAGGTGAGAAAGTTTTTTCAGCTGGTAAGTTTTGGTAAACCATTGTTACAAGGTTAGGCGCAATCTTATCAAAAATTTTTTGAAGTTGCTCTTTCTTCATTTGAGTATTATTAATATCATTTTCGTTCATTGCAAAAGGATAAAGAGCTAAAATGCTTGTTAAATCTTGACTGTTTAAATAAGAAGTATTTTCTTGTAAATTTTTAACGGCAATAATAAATTCTTGGAAAGTTATCGCTTTATCAGTTTCGCCATTTAAATTAGCTAACAGCATTAAGTTTTTAACACTTTCGGCATCTATTCCAAAAATATTAGCTAACTCTTGATAATTCATTGGTCTTGTAATTAGAGAATTATCTGTAAATGGTAGTAGTTTATTTATTTGTGTTTTAGCCTGATTATCTAATAAATTAGCATAAGTTGGATTAGGTAAAATATCTTTATTTAGTATCGTAACAAATTGGGTTAAATTCATTTTAGTCGTAATTTTATTTTGGGCATTGTAATAAACTAAAAGATTTTTAATATCGTTTTGCTTTATTCCTAAAATTTCAGCTAGTTTTTGTGCATCATAATTAGTATTTATTTTATCTTTAGCTGTAAAATAGGTTAAACGTTCTAAATTATCTAAGATGTTATCATCAATTTTATCTTTAATTAGTTCATTGTTTGCATTATCTTTTATAAAGTTAACTAAGTTGTTTAAACTAATAGTAGTATTGTCTTCAGGATTATAATAATTGTAGTATAAAATTTTAATTAAATCATCATCTATCTTAATATCATTAGCATAGTTTTTTAATTGCGCATTTAATTCCGTTGCCGAAAAATCTTTATTTAAAGTATTACCATAACATAAAATTTCTGTTACTTTATCATTATTTTGTAAACTAGGATTATTACAATAATTGCTTATTTCTTCTTCATAATCATTTTGGTAAATGACAGCTATTTGGTTATTCTCGGCGAAGACATTTTTAATTTCGTCAGTTTCGGCATCAGTATATAGAATATTCAAATTACCTTTTAGTAAAAAACTTCCTACAAATAATCCAACAAAAAGGATTGTATTAACATATCGCATTTTGTAAATAAAATTGCCTAGCTTATTTAAATTAAAATTGAATGATTTCTTTTGGGTTTTGGTAATTAACTTATCAAACATTAGAATTAATCCTGGTAGAACAAAGAAAATACTTATTAAACTAAATAATACTCCTTTGGCTAAAACAAAACCTAAATCTCGACCAATTGTGAAACTCATGAAGACTAGGGCAAGTAAACCAACTATCGTTGTAATTGAACTACTAGATATGGAACCAAACGCATCGTGTAAGGCTTTTTTCATGGCTTTTACATTATTTTTTTCTGTTTCTTTTTCTTGACGATAACGATTCATTAACATGATAGAATAATCCATTGATAAAGCCATTTGTAAAATTGCAGAGATAGAGTCGGTAACATTTGAAACACTAGAGAATATAATATTTGTTCCTTTATTTAAAAATACTCCAATACCAATGGTAAATAAGAATAAGAAGGGTTCAATGTAAGAATTACACATTATAATCAGGATTATCATCGCAAAACCAATAGCGATAGCAATAACAGCAGTGTTAATAACCGGCTTGTTGGCTTCAGCTATACTTCCGCCAAAATAAACATCATAATCTTGGTATTTGTCTTGAATAGAAGTATACAGATTTTTAGCACTATCTGAGTCATCTGTGTCAGTAAGATTTAAAATATACAAAGTATTATTTTCTTTATTAAAATCTTCGCTATTATCATAATCGACTGTTACATCAGCATAACTTTCTAATTCGGTTTTTATCGAACTTTTTTCTTCTTCATTTAAGTCCTTAAACATGACATATAAGGAACTACTTTTCATTTCCGGAAAGTTATTTGCCATGATATCCATTCCTAAGCGTGTTTCCGAATCACTTGGCAAGTACTTAGAAAAATCATCATTAATCGTAACTTTATTTCCTAAAAATAAACATAAACATGATAAAAGAATAAATGTAGTTAATATCAAGTATCTTTTATCTACAATAAAATCAGCTATTTTTTTCATTTAAAAATTCACCTTTTCTTTTAAAACATGCTAGATTATATGCGAAAAATAAAGATTATAACAGTACAAAATTGCCAAAAGTGTAAAAATTTTGACATTATCTAAAAATATGATAAGATAATTAGTAGGTGAAAGCACATGAAAGTTAAGAATTTAAATGTATCTTCGATAAAAACTAAACAAAAAATTAAAAGTACATTTGCTGAATTAATGTATGAAAAAAAGGAACTTACTAATATAACGGTTACGGAATTAGCTAAACGGGCTGAAATTACACGAGCTTCTTTTTATACACATTATGATAGCATTTATGATGTGGCTCAAGATATCCAAAATGAAACTTTGGAAGTTTTAATTAAAAATGTTAAAGATATAAAATCAATAGCTGATTTTGATAATTATTTAGACCAAGTTTTTGCTTATTTAAAAGATAATGAAGCAATGTATCATCTTATTTTAAGTAGTGATGAGCCTTTATTATTCGCTAATCAATTAAATATTTTAATCAATAAAACCATTAGTCAATTTTTTAATTATTCCCATCAAAAAGAAGAATATTTTAAATTAGTTTTTTATGCCGATGGTTGTATTAGTTTAGTAATTAAATATTTTCGCAATGAAAGTGAATATAATTTAGATGAAATTTGTATCCGTTTAAAAGAAATGTTTAAAATTATTTTTAATAATGATGACAAGAGATAAATATTTTTTATGATAGAAAAATCATCTCAAAAAGAGATGAATTATAGTTTTTAATTATATCTTTTTTTAATAACAAATCCTAAACCTAAGCTACTAATAGCCAGTAATCCTAATGTTAAAAATAAATTAATATCGGATGTATCTGGGTTTTCTACAATGCTTCCAGGTTTTGGGGGTAAAGTGGTATAAATATCTACACCATAGTTAGCTTTAATATTACAAGCCCATAAATATCTTACATTATTTGCTTTATCCGCGTTTTCTACTTGTAATTCTACAAAGTCAGTTGTTCCTAGTTCTTGACCATGATCTAAAACTGTAAATTTAACTTTAAGTTTATTATCACTATCTTTTTTAAATTCCCATTTGTAAGTATATACTCCATCCTCTTCAATCGTGGCTATAGGATTTTTGTCTTTAGCCCAAGTAGCGCTTAGAACAAACTTATCCCCACTTTTTTGGGTCATAACTACTGCTTCTGTTAAGTATTGATTATCATCTTTGTTTAAAGCTATTGATAACTCAAATAGTTCTGAATTATTATAATTATCTTTATTAATTCCTACATAAACTTCTTCAGTAATTCCATCACTTATCTTGGCTTTACTTGCTTTATTAAATGGTCCTGTTTTCATACCCTCTCGTTCAACTTTTTCTCCTTTAAGATTTGTTATGTTAGAAGATACTTTGGTTTTCGTTCCATAATTGGTACCAGCCTGCCAATCTTCATAATTCCATACCGTTAAAGCTTCTACTGATAAAACTGAGACAAAAAGCATGGAAACGAAAATAAAAGCTAAATTTAAAAATTTTTTCATTTATAACCTTTTCCTCATATTTAAATGAGGTTACTCCTTTCTTTTATTAAATGATATGTAATTAATTTTAATTTAGGAAAGATTTTTTTGTTTTTTAATTAATTTAGCATGAACAACAATTCTTTTATTGGAATTATGGTAACAAGTAGATAAAGTAAGAAATTTATCATTTATATTAACTTCAGTATTAGTTGGAGCCGTATTTCTTGTCTTCATAGTATTAATCCATTGTTGTTTTTCATAACTACTATTAAAATTGGTTGTTATATAATAATCTTCTGGTTTAATTGTATAAATTGAAAATATTTGAAATAGCATATTTTCCTTTGGGGTAGAAAGATAAATAACATAATTATTTAAATCGCTTTGCCAACTTGGAGTTAAAGTATTTTTTAAAGTACCAAACATTGTCCCATCTATTCTGGAATGGCCATATATAATGGTATTATCATTTAAATTATTTAAGTTATTACGGTAATCCAGAAAAATCCAACCAGCTTCATTTTTATCTTGATAAAATGAATGGTTTAAATAATAATTATTATCACTAGCTTGAACTACCGGATATTTAATATTAGTATTTTTTATGTAAATAAAAGCCACTGTATTTTTATTGATAGAAGATAAAGAAGAAAAGTTTACTTGGTAAAATGGAAAATTAGCATAATAGTAATAGTTACTATTTTCATTTTTAGGAGGATTAATAAATTCGCCATCTTCATTGTTATTATTAATATTAGTATTTTCTTCTATCTCCTTATTAATATGTTTAATGTTTTCATTATTTAAATGCCATTTTACTAGGGTATAAATCGAAAATATAAAGATAATAAGGCAACTAATAGTCAAAACATATCTAAATATTTTATTTTTTTTATTGTTTTCTTTACCTATTGTTTGCATTTTAAGATACTTTTCAATAGATATATACTTTTTCAAACTTTAATCACCTACAAACATAAACTATGCTAAAGTATTTTATGATAAAAAAATTGATTTATGAAGGATAATAAAAAACGAACCTTATTTGGTTCGAAGGAATTTATCTAATCCATTTTTAAGAATTTGAAATAATTTTTGATAACATACTATGCTTATTTTAAATACAAATCATTTTTTTAAACCGGAATTTGATTCAAAAATATTATTATTCATATTTTCAACAAAAGCATTATATTTAGCTTGAAAATTAGTTATTAAATTATTAAATTCAGTACCACTAGAATTAAAATTTATTGAAATTCTGCTTCCAATTGTATTTGTTGCATCTATTCCTGTAAATTTTTTATTCATTGATTTTAATGAGTAATATTTTGTTATTCCCATAGTTTCATGGGGTAAAAAAGTTTCAATTAAATCATTCAATAATTGTTCAAATAATACATTTTCATGATCACTTGTAATTCCTAAATTGAGACTTCGTTTAAAATTTCTTTTCGGAACATTTATATCAAAAATTACCACATTTTGATTTTCCACTTTATCATTAAAAAATTCCATTGTCGCATTAACTTTTTCAGAATCAGAAAGTATTTGAAATATATACTCAATTATTAATTTTGATCTTTCTATAGCTAATTGTTGGGCTTCAATTTTTTTCATAAAAACTCTCCTCGTTTAAATTATTATTTCTTTTATTGATTGTTATACTAACACTTTAGCAGGACATTGTCAATTTAGACCCGAGCTTGCTAGGTAATCATATAAAACTGGACATGTATCTTTTAAGTTTAGTCAAATATGTTTTAAATTTATTATTCTTTAAAATCTTAATAATATTAAGAATCTTATTTTAGTATATTATAATTTGAAATAATTTTTAATAACATGATATAATTAAATTATAAAAATTAAAAGATGTACTAAATAATTGATAGAAAAATAAAACAGAGGTATCTATGATAAATAAAACAGAAATTTTAAATTTAGTTGATAAGTTAATAAGGATGTATAAAAATGGTGAATTAGGTGGCGAAATAATGCCTGAAGATGCTAATCCTCATTTTGAAAAATCAAGTTTAGAAAATTATTTATATTTTACATTGCCCATGGCTTTAAATTATCAAAGAAATTCTTATACACTTTGGGAAAATGCTCTAAAAACGTATAATGACGAAGAAACCAGATTTGTATTTAACCCTAAGTTATGTTTAGAAAAATCATTTGAAGAAGTACAATATGCTCTAACAAAATATAAAGTTGCATTACAAAAACAAAAACAAACAGAAATATGGCTAACTTTATGTAATACAATTGTAGAATTATTTGATGGCGATATAAGAAAGTTATTTGCTATGCTATGATGTTGATAAAATTAGAGATTACATCCAAAAGCAGAATAAAAAGAAATTCCCCTATTTATCAGGAACTAAAATTTGTAATTATTGGATGTATGTAATATATCAATATACTGATAGAAAATATAAAAATATTGAAAATCTAACTGTTGCTCCTGATACTCATGTATGTAAATCAACTTTGAAATTAGGATTAATCAATGAAAATGAATTTAATTCAAGTAATGTCCAATTAATAGTAATAAATAGATGGCAAGAATTATTTAAAAATACCCAATATAAGCCAATTGACATTCATACACCATTATGGTTATGGAGTAGAAATGGTTTTAAGGAGATAAAGTAATGATAAATCAAGTAAAAGAAGAAGTAATGAAATTATTAAACAAAGATAATTCAGGTCATGGTATTGACCATATCCAAAGAGTTTTAGATTTATCTTTAAAATTCGCTGAAAAAGAACATGCTAATAAAGATATCGTTGCTTTAATAGCATTGCTTCATGATGTAGATGATTATAAGTTGTTTGGAATGGCGAATGCCGAAAATTTAACCAATGCTAAAAAAATTATGAATAACTGTAATATTATCAAAACTATTCAAGACCAAGTATTAATAGCCCTTAATAGTATTGGTTATAGTAAAAGATTAAAGGGTATTTGTCCAACAACTCTTGAGGGAAAAATAGTATCTGATGCAGATATGTGTGATGCACTTGGAGCTAATGGTATCTTAAGAGTTTATACTTATAGTATGAAAAATGGAAAACCATTTTTTGATAAAAAAATATTTCCAACTGAAGATATGACAGCAGATGAATATACCAAAAAATGTGCAGATAGTAGTGTTTGTCATATATTTGAAAAGATTCTAAAACTAAAAGATTTAATGTTAACTGAGTCTGGTACTGAAGAAGCTAAAAGTAGACATCAGATTATTGTTGATTTCTTATATCATCTATTTAATGAAGAAAATGCCCCAGAATGGACAGAATACTTAAATAATTATTTAAAACAATGAGAAAAGAAAATCGTTAAGAATTACGAGTTTCCTATCAATCTGGAGCGGTTGTGGAAGATATTTATAAAATAATTAAATATTATTGAATATCATTCAAATCTTTATTATTTTTAATTTATTTATGTTATACTACATAACAAATTTGTGCGATTTACGTATGAATTAAAAAGGAGATTTATATGAATGTAGATAAATTAAGATATTCTTTAACGCAATATATAGAAAAATTTATGTTTACTTATGAAAATTTTAAATTATTAATTCATCCTTCAGTAAATAAACAAGATGAATTATTAAATAAAATAATGGATGATATTGATTTAATGCCAGAAATAAAACCTACACAAGATAAAGTAGATATAAAATTTTATAAGTATGATTATAACAAAGATATATTTAGTAAAAGTGAACTTTTAACTTTTATTTTTGCTTCTATTGATTCTGATTGGAATATTATTAAAGGAATAGATTTATTAACATTGCATTCACATTTTTGGTTAAGAAATGGTAATATAGTTTTTGATCCTTCTCTTTCTATCTTTACAGATAATGATATATATTTTAATTCAATACGATTTAAACTGCTAAATGAGATTAAAAATGATGATGTTAAAGAATATTTAAGAAAAAATAATAATTTATGTAAATTTTATAAAAAAAAATAATCCAAATTTTTCACTAGATTTTATTAGTAACATTTTAGAAGAGTTTAATAAAAATATTGAATCTCAATATTTACTTAATAATGAAAAAATAAAATACTTAAAAAAATATATTATGTTCGATGATTTTATTGAATTGAGACAAGTACTTTCAAAAAAGAGAAAAAGTTTTTTACAAAGTAACAAAATAGCTGTTCATCCATCAATTGATTTAAGCATTTTAAACGAAATTGAAAGGACCTCAAATCTTGTTTGTAAATTAATGGAACAAGAATATAACATTTATATGGATTATTATAAGGGAACACTGGGTAATTGTTATGGCTTATCTATAATGTTTAATTTATTTAATGAAAATTTTAAATTAATACATCCGTATCAAGAACATAGTTTAGGTAAAACTACTAATCGTTTTTATCAACATTCTTGGTTAGAAAAAGATGATATCGTTTATGATCCGGCATTGAGAATTGTAACTCCAAAGGAGCTATATTACACTTTTGTTCAAAAACAAGATGAATATTCTAAAGAGCAAACTGAAAATATATTAAAATGAATAGGTTTTAATTTAACTCATTTTAGGGATTTTATAAATGGTGTTCAAATAGGAAATGATGAAAGAATTAGATATAGATGTTTAGTGAATAAAATAGATTCTCCAGAAATGATGGAAGAAGGAGAAAAATTGCTAAAATTTGTTAAAAAACATAATCAATAAAAAAGATAAGACAAAACATTAATCACTAAGAATCATCTTTTTTCACTTGCTTATTTTGTTTTGACAAAATAATTAACCCTTAGGAATTTTGACAAGTATATCAAAATGTCCTGTTGGGTTTTTTATTTCAAAAAGTTCGAACAGATTCGTAACTGGAGATAACTTTACTTATACTTGAAAAATTTTACTCCCAAGATTGATAAATCAACTAGATAAATATAGCACTAAGATACCTTCAAATTTTTTTGTACAATTTTAAACATCTAACAATATCTTTGTGAGTTATTATGATTAATCCATTGTCATCTTTATATGTATCAGCACATCTTGCAATAAATGTGGTTTCATTATAATGTTTTCTTACGACATTTCTTACGACAAATAATCATATCACTAAAAATTCTCACTGAGAAAATATTTGGGAAATTACAAGGGATTTTAATAATTTTCTTACGACATTTCTTACGACATGATATAATTAGATTACGAATCAGGAGGTAAAACTATGTTAAATGTAATTGAAGATGTAAGAAATGAATTTAAAGTTAAATTAACAGATAAATTTGAAGAAGAAGTCATATCATTTTTGAATACTAATGGTGGTAATATTTATCTTGGTGTTAATGATAAAGGTGACATTGTTGGTATAAATGGTAATATTGATTTATTACAAAGAACTATTAAAGATAGAATAAAAGATAATATAATGCCATCTACATTAGGATTATATGATGTTGTTGTATTGGAAGAAAACAATAAAAAATATATTAAAATAATTATTGCTCGTGGTAGTGATGATCCATATTATATTAAAGGTATGGGAATGACACCTGATAGTTGTTTTATTAGAGTTGGTAGTTCAATACAAAGTATGCCTTATGATATGATTAATAATAGAGTGAATAAAAGAACAAGAACTTCATTAAGAAATATAGTATCCCCTAAGCAAGACTTAACTTTTAGCCAACTAAAAATATATTACGAAGAAAAAGGCTTTAATATTAATAATAATTTTCTAAAGCAATTAGACTTATATACTGATGATGGTAAGTATAATTATAATGCTTATTTACTTGCTGATAATAATACAATATCTATTAGATTTGGTAAATACGAAGGAACTAATGCTGTTGATTTAATTGAGAATGAAGATTTTGGTAATTGTTCTATTGTTAAAGCAACAAAGAATATTTTAAATAAGATAGAAATTGAAAATAAGATATTTACAAAAATAGAATATCCTGAAAGAAAAGAAATTAGAATGTATGATTTTGCAGCAGTAAGAGAGGCAGTAGTAAATGCGATAGTTCATAATGATTGGTCCAATGAATATGCTCCAAAATTTGAAATGTTTAGTGATAAATTGGTAATATCGTCAAATGGTGGCATTCAACCATCTACTACAAAAGAAGAGTTTTTAGAAGGATATTCATTACCTAAAAATAAAGAATTAATGAAAGTATTTAATGATTTAGATTTAGTTGAACAAATGGGTACAGGTATAATAAGAATACTTCAGAGTTATAATAAAAAATCATTTGAATTTTTTCCTAATTTTATTAGAGTTACTTTTCCATTTAATCAAGATAAATTTAGAGAAGAAGGAAAAGAAATTTTTGAATTAACTGAAACTCAAAAATCTATTATTAATTTAATGTTAGAATCACCGACTATTACCCAAGAGACGTTGTCAAAACTATTAGCTATAAATATTAGAACTGTTCAAAGAAATATAAAAATACTTATAGAAAAAGGACTAATTGAAAGAACTGGCGCTACTAAAAAAGGTGAATGGATAGTCAAAAATGGATAGTCAATTTATTACAATATTTCTTGAAATATGACATAAAATAAATTATTTTCAATTATTTTAATGCTTCAAACTGATTGTTGTCATAATTAAGGTTTAGCTTTTCAAAATTAGATTTATATAAAAAATAAACGTCGCATTACTATGCGACGATTTTATCTTTTGGAGCGATAACTTTACTTATATTCGAAAAATTATACTCCCAAGATTGACTAAATCAACTAAATTAATTATATAAGATTTATCATTAAAAATCAATGACTGTATAGTAAATTTCACTAAAATATTGTATAATCTAATTAGAAATTTTCTTGAATCTAATTGGGAGGTTTAGAATGAAAACAAAATGTAAAACTTTGAAGTTATCAATACTAATATCTTCTGTTTCTCTTGTATTATTTTCTATATTTTTCTTTATGAATAAGTGCAATGAAAATATTTGGTATGAATACATTTATAACATAACTCTTGGACTATTTGGAAGTTCATTTGTAGTATTTTTAGTTTCAATTACTGAATATAGAGTTGCAAAAACACAAATCTTAGAAAAAATATGGAATGAAAGTAGAAAACTTAATATACAATTGCACAAAATAAAACCAATGAATTCTTATATAGATAATGATATATTGATTAACTATATAAACGAATGGTTATTTAGACAAACAGAAGAAGATAAATTGATATTTGGAGATAAGCACGATGCATATGATAAGCTTTATAATTATTTGCTTGAATATAATAAAGAATCAATTAAGAAAATCCCCAAAAAAGAAATTAAATCTTATATAGATTCATTAATAAATAGTGAAAGAGAAAAGATATTAGAAAAATTGGAGAAAATAATAGACCAATACTTAAATTTAAATAATTACTCTTTTCTTGAATTTAATAATTTACTAGGTGATGTTCAATTTTTTACTGGCAAATCAGAATATTTAAAACTGCATCAAAATATTTATGAACCATTGCGAAACATGTATAATGACTTAAAAGAATGCATTTGCTATCATTTTGAACTTTATAGAAATGGTGAAGCTAATAGACCTGATGTTTTATTAAGTATTTTATTTGAAAATCAAAATAAGTTATTTAGAACAGAAAAGAAAAAAGAGAAAGACTATGAATGGAATACTATATACGCTGATTTTTGTGATAATATTGATGATAAAATAGAAGAATTTAGAGCAAAGACTATTTATAAATGTACAAAAGAAAAAATTAATTATCATCCTATTGAATCTACTTTTTATAATAAAAGTAAGAAAGATAATATGGAGAATTAAAAATGAATATAAAAAATGATTTTCAAGAGATATTAGATTATGCTCATTATTGGAACTGGGCTCCAGATTGGTTGATTGTTAAAGAAATATATGAGAAAATACCAGAATCGTATTCAGTATTAACTCCATTTGCATATGCATACCTTGAAGAATTAATTAGAAGTACAACTTCCGAATATGGTAGAGAATTACTAGATGAAAAAGGAAATGCAAAACGAAGAAAAGTTGGATTAGGCTTAATAAAATTAGCAAAAGATGAAAATAATAAAAATTTAAAATATATAGAAAAATTAGATGAAATTAAAAAATACTTTGAAAATTCTACTGATTTAGATAGTGGCGATAATAGAAATAGTGTAGACCATGGATATATGCACCCAAGATTTTGGACACAAGAGTCCTTTGAAAACTTAATACATGATATTGCACAAATTTCTAAATATTCTAGATTTTAATATGAAAGGAAGATTGATGAAAATGGCTGATGAACAATATATTGATATAGCAATAGAAATTAGTAAAACTGCTAAATATCCTTATGGTGCTATTGTTGTAAAAGATGGAGAAATTATTGGTAGAAGTGATGATAAAACTTTAATGGAAACAAGTATGTATTCACACGCAGAACTAGAAGCAATAGAAAGTGCTTCTAAAAATAAAAATTTATATGGAGATTTAAAAGGTGCAATAATGTATGTATCTTGTGAGCCTTGTATGATGTGTATGGGTGCAATTCTTTATGAAAAATTCTCCAAAGTTGTTTATGCTGCTACCTTACAAGATAGCAATGATAACTATTGTCCAGAAATAATAACAAATATAGATGAGTTGGTAAAATATTCAAATGATAATATTGAAATAGTAAAAGAATTACATAGAGATAAAGCAGTTGAAGTTTTAAAGTTGAAAGGAGAATAGTATGGATAAAATAATAATGCTAGGAACTGGTAATGGTGGAACAATTAATCTATATAATACTTGTTTCGTTATTCAAAATGAAAATGGTAATTTTCTAATTGATACAGGAGGAAGCATTGAAATTATAAAAAGATTAAATCAAGTAGATATTGATTATAAATCAATTCGCCATATTTTTATATCTCATAGCCATACCGATCACATATTAGGTATATTCTGGCTGTTTAAAAAGATAAGTAGAAATGTAATGAACGGCGATATAAAAGAAAAAATAAATCTTTATTGTAATGATGTTGTATATCAGGCTATTAGTGAAGTGGCAAAATACATATTGCCAGATAAACTTATGAATGCAATATATAGTATTGTAGATTTTAAAGTATTAAATGACGGAGATAAATATAATATAAATGGTGTAAATTATACTTTCTTTGATATTCAAGCAAAAGGAACAAAACAATTTGGATTTGAATGTAGTTTGAATAATAAAAAGTTAGCATTTCTAGGAGATGAAACCTTAAATCCAAATCTTTATGATAGAATTAAAAGTTTTGATTATGTTATGCACGAGGCTTTTTGTTTAGATTCAGAAGAAAATATTTTTCACGCTTATGAAAAAAATCATTCAACAACAAGAAGCGTTAGCGAAGTAATGAATAAATTAGATGTTAGAAATTTAATTCTATATCATACAGAAGAATCTCATAAAAATGAAAGAAAAAAATTATATACAGAAGAAGCACAGAGTTATTTTAATGGTAATGTTATAGTGCCAAATGATTTAGAAATAATAGAGATAAAATAGGAGGAAAAAAGATGAGAGAAGTAAAGATAAATAGAGTTTATAAGCATTTTAAAGGGGATTATTATTTAGTAATAGATGTTGCTAATCATTCTGAAACAAAAGAAAAATATGTTGTTTATAGAAGATTATATGGAGATGGAAGCCTATGGATTAGACCAATGGATATGTTTTTAAGTGAAGTAGATCACGATAAATATCCAAATATAGAACAAAAATATAGATTTGAATTGCAAGAAATAAAAAGTTTAAATGAAAAATAAAAAGGAGTTAGCTATGAAAAATAATTATATTTTAATTCACGGAAGTTTTGGAAGTCCATTTGGTAATTGGTTTCCTTATTTAAGAAAAGAAATAGAAAACAGAAATTTAGAGGTTTATACTCCTGATTTTCCTACTGGGGTTGGATTTCAAAACTATGAAAATTGGTCTAAACTTTTAAAATGCTATTTAGAAGCAGGTATTATAAATGAAAATACAATTATATTTGCTCATTCAATAGCACCAGTATTCATTTGCAAATTTTTAATTGAAAATAAAATAAAAGTAAAGAGATTAGTATTTGTATGTGGATTTAATAACTATTTAGGAATAGATGAAGAATATGACACAGTAAACAAGAGTATGTTTTTAGATAATTTAGCAGATATTAAAAATTATTGTGGAGATATTATTTGCCTTTATTCAAATAATGATCCTTATGTTAAATATGAAAAAGAAAAAGAGTTTGCAGACACTATAACAGATAATCAAATTTTGATTTCAGGTGGAGGGCATTTAAATGCTGAAAGTGGCTATACTAATTTTTCTGATTTATTAAAGTATTTATAATAGGAATAAAAAACAATACTAGCTTAAATTTCTAGTATTGTCTTTTTCTTTGTTTAAATCTTTATCAAAATTATTAAGTTTTTCTTGTATAGATTCAGATTGTTTTCTAATATCCTTACAGTAATTATCATATTTACGAAGTTCTTTTATTTTAGGTTGAATATCATTTATTTCAGCAAGTATTTCAGCTTG